>URRG01000016.1 GCA_900550095.1 uncultured Oscillospiraceae bacterium | reverse complement strand
CTCACAACGATAAGTCCGCCCTTGATGACCTCTGAAACAACGCCAGTAAGAACGGTTTCATCCTCTGCAGCCGCCGTAATGGTCTCCCAGCCCTTGGCAGCGTCCAGACGCTTCTTGGAAAGCATGATGGTGCCTTCCTGATCGTTGGTGCGCATGATGAGAAGATCCATTTCGTCGCCGATCTTCACAAGATCCTCCGCCTTGGCGTTGGGATCCGCTGAAAGCTCAGAAAGAGGAACAAAGCCGGCCTGCTTGCGGCCTACATCCACATAGATTTCGTTAGGGGCAATGCCGACAACCACACCGTGAACCTTTTCGTCTGTATTTAAACTTTTCAGAGACTCTTCAAGCATCTCCGCAAAGCTGGAATCGGCGCCATCCTCCATAACAACAGGATCTTTGTTTTCCATAATTTCTGACATGGTAACAAGTACCTCCTTTATAATGCTTGCCGGCGTGGAAGCACCGGCTGTGATGCCTGCTGATTCAGCCTCCCGAAGCTCGTCCGCAGGAAGTTCATCCGCAGACTCCACTAAAAACGCACTGCAGTTTTTTCTGCAGACATCATATAGCTTCGCCGTGTTGGAACTCTGCCTTCCGCCTATAACAACCATCACGCTGCAAGAGCGGGAAAGCTCAACTGCTTCAGATTGACGATTCGCAGTAGCATTACATATTGTATCAAAAATCGAAGCATTTGTATATACCCTTTTTAAGATTTTCAGGCTCTTTTTCCATTCTGAAAGTGAAAAAGTTGTCTGCGCCACTACGGAAACGGGCATATTTTTCGTTTCAGGATTATTTTCACCGTATTGTTCTATGGCTTCTGCATTCTCAAACACAAAACATCTGCCGGTGCAGTGGCCGATGATCCCCTGTACCTCCGGATGCGAAGGATCTCCCGCAATGAAAACCAGCCTCCCCTTTTCGGATTCTTCGGAGACGATTTTGTGGATTTTACGGACAAAGGGGCATGTAGCGTCTGCAAAAGGAAGCCCCATCTCCCGGATCTCATCCAGTACGGCTTTGGCCACCCCATGGGAGCGAATCACGATCGTATCCCCCGGAGGGACATCCCCCGGCTTGTCTGCGATCCGAACTCCTTTCTGCTCCAGTTCCCTGAGGGTCTGCGGGTTATGAATGATCGGGCCCAAAGTCCAGACGGATTTCCCTTCTTCCACCAGAGAGTTGACCATTTGCACGGCCCGGTCTACGCCAAAACAAAAACCTGCGGTCTTCGCCACTGTGATCCTGCTCAATATCCTTCCTCCAACTGTCCGTTGATTTTTTCAGCCAAAAGAGCTGAAGCGCGCTTGAGCCCCTCCCGGGAAGAATCCTCCAGCCCCAGTTCCTCATAGGGAATCGCCTGGCCGATACGTATCGTCACACGGCTTCTCAGGCGCATTTTCGCCCCTTCCCGGTAAATACTCACCGGAAGCACCGGCGACTTCGTCCGCGCCGCTAAAAGGGCAAATCCCGCTTTAGGCCGGAAGGGCGATGTATCAAACACCACTCGGCCCTGAGGAAATATCCCTAAAACGCCGCCCTCCTCCAGCAGCTCCGCCGCTTTCCGTATGGATTCTGCATCTCCCTTGTCCCGGCGCACAGGAAAAGCCCCCATCTTCCGCAGAAACCAGGCAGCGAGCCTTCCGTGATCCTCAAAGAGCTCGCTTTTCGCCATATAGCGCACCTGCCTCCTGAACGGGACAGCCACCAAATATGGATCGATCACAGACCGGTGATTGCAGCATACGATCAGCCTGCCTTTTTCTGGGATATTTTCACGCCCTACGTACCGCATACGAAAAACAAGCCTGGCAAAAGGCGTTACGGCCCGCAGCAAAAAAAAGTAAAGCTTCATGACTGCATTTCCTTCAGATCTCTCTCCCGCATGGCTTGGATTTTCCCCATGACCATCCGGCAAGCATTCCTGTACTCCGCTCCCGTCCCTTTTTCAATGCCCAAATCTGCAGGCTGGATCAGCTCCCCGTAGGAAAGCACCACCTTGTGGAACATTTTGGGGAGGGGCCTACCCACCGGCGTAATACAGACAGGCAGGATCGGCGTATCGTTCGCGTGGGCGATCATAACGGCCCCGGCCTTGGGCTGGCCGAAACTGCCGTCCCTGGAACGCGTGCCTTCGATAAAGATCCCCATGGGATCGCCCCGTTTTAAGACTTCCCCGCCGTGATCGATGGCGTTTACATCCCGCTTCCCCCTCTGCACGGGAAAGCACCCCAGGCTGCGGAGAAGCCACGCCAGCGCCTTGTTCTCAAAAAGCTCGCTTTTAGACATGAAAAAGATCTGCCTCTTATTGTGGATCACCAGGCGGATAGCGTCTGAAATGCCTAAATGGTTGGCACATACGATCACCTTTCCTTCCGCCGGAAAGTTTTCCCTGCCTTTGATGATAGTAGGTACAAAGGGCCTGGCAAAAGGCCCTACGACGATTCTGGCAAAATTATATAGAAATGTCCTCAACTGCAACGACCACCGATCTCCGGATATCCGGGTAATATGATTACAAAACTGATTCTCCTGCAGGCCGCAGATCCCCTCAGCCCAGCTTCCGCCTCGCCACCTGCAGGACCTTCTGCACAGCTTCCTCCAGGGAAAGGCCCGTCGTATCCACCAGGACAGAATCCTCCGCAGGCTTCAGCGGCGCGGCTGCCCGGTGGGAATCCGCGTAATCCCTGGCGCGCAGGTCTTTGAGGACCTCTTCAAACGAAACCGTCTGCCCCTTTTCTAGCAGCTCCCGGTAGCGCCTGCCGGCCCGTTCCTCATCCGACGCTGTAAGAAAAATTTTTACCTGAGCGTCCGGCAGGACAACAGTACCGATATCCCGGCCGTCCATAATCACATTGTTCGTCCTCGCCATATCTTTCTGCAGGTCAAACAGAAAGTTCCGCACGGGCTGCATAGCGGAGACCGACGAAGCGGCCATGGAAACCTCCGGCGTACGGATCTCTGAGGAAACGTCTCTGCCGCAAAGCAGCACATGCTGCTCACCGTTTTTGAATTCCAGAGAAACCCGAAGCCCTGGCAGTTCCTCCACAACGGCCTTTTCATCGGATAGGGAAATGCCGTTCTGCAGCATATGCAGGCCAACCGTCCGGTAAAGGGCTCCCGTATCCACGTAGATATATCCCAGCTCTCTGGCGGCGGCCCTGGCCACCGTGCTCTTTCCGGCCCCGGCGGGGCCGTCGATTGCAATAGCGATCATAATCGTATATTCTCCTCACTGAATTTAAGTAAATTTCTGCAGGCTTTCCGCCGCTCCCGCCCCCGCTGCCCGTCCGGTAGAAAAGGCGATCTGCAGATTGAAACCGCCGGTATAGGCGTCCACATCCAGCATCTCACCCGCAAAATAAAGACCAGGCAGGAGCTTTGACTCCATGGTGTGAGGGGAGACCTGCCGCACATCCACGCCCCCCGAGGTGACGATCGCTTCCTCTATGGGGCGAAAGCCTGCTATCTTAACCGAAAAAGCCTTCAGCAGGGAGCCGAAGCGCATACGCTCCTCTCTGGTAATGCCGTTGCATTTTTTACCGCCCGGGATCCCCGAACGCTTGACGGCAACAGGAATCAGCTTCCTGGGAAGAAGAGACGAAAGGGAATTGATGAAATCCCGGTTCAGGTTCTGTGAAAAATCCCGCTGCAGCCGAGCGTCCAGCTGTTCCGGACGAAGAGCCGGCTTGAGATCGATATCCACCCGGTACCGGCCGGGGGACATATCCCTCATATGACTGCTGGCGCTGAGGATCACCGGGCCCGAAAGCCCGAAATGGGTAAACAGGAGCTCTCCGAAATCCCTGTAGAGCTCCTTCTTTTTTTGGGTATCCCACACAGAAACGCCTATATTCCGAAGTGAAAGGCCCATCATGTCCCGGCAGTCCGTCCCCTCTGCTACCAGCGGTACCAACGACGGCTTCAGCGGCACAATGCGGTGCCCTGCTCCCCGGGCCAAGCGGCAGCCGTCCCCATTGGAACCCGTTCC
Organism: uncultured Oscillospiraceae bacterium; assembly: GCA_900550095.1. Taxonomy (GTDB): domain Bacteria; phylum Bacillota; class Clostridia; order Oscillospirales; family Acutalibacteraceae; genus UMGS1264. Next base: position 11,129 of record URRG01000016.1, on the reverse strand, counting down.
GGGATAGGAAGAGCCCCCGCAGGCTAGGATGACCCTTTTGGCCAAAAACCTCGCGCCGTCCTCCAAAAGGACGCCGCAAACATGCCCTTCCTCCTGAAGAAGAGAAACCGCCCTTCCCCTGTGAAAAACCACTCCGTTCTCCTTTGCATAGCGCACCAGGGCATCCACCACATCCTGAGCCCTATCGGAAACTGGGAAAACTCGATTTCCCCGCTCTGTTTTGAGCCTCAGCCCGCGGCTCTCAAAAAAAGTTATGGTATCCCGGCAGGAAAAAGCGGAAAAAGCACCATACAGAAAACGCCCGTTTCCCGGCACAGAATCAATAAAAACATCCCGGTCACAGTTATTGGTCACATTGCAGCGGCCCTTTCCCGTAATAGAGAGCTTTTTTCCAAGGCGTTCCATCTTTTCAAGCAGGCAGACCCCGGCTCCAAGCTCCGCCGCACAGCCAGCTGCCATGAGACCTGCGGCTCCGCCGCCTACCACAAGTATATCGAATATCATTTCCTGTCTTTTTCATCCACCTTTTCATACACGCCGTATTCATCCCAGATATTCTCCAGGCGCGTGAAGGTCTCCTCCGCTTCCTTGCGGCGGCGGAAACCTATAGCCACGATCAGGGCATTGATAAGGCTGAGAGGCGCGCAGAGGGAATCCACAATGGATGCTATATCGCTTCTTGCCAAGAGAAGATAGTCGGAAATCTCGGCCAGAGGCGAAAGCGTACTGTCCGTAATGGCAACGACCTTTGCGCCCTGGTTATGAGCAAAATTCATAGCTTTTACAGCTTTTTTGGAATACCTGGGAAAGCTGATCCCGATGACTACATCCTGCTCGTTCACCCGTATCATCTGCTCGAAAATCTCCGCTTCGCTGGTACACTGCACAAGGACTGCATGGTCGAACAAAAGCCCCAGATAATACTGCAGGAAGGTCGCCAGGGCAAGCGAGCTTCTGGCCCCCAGAATATAAATTTTGCGGCTTCTGCAGATGGCCTCCACCGCGTTGTAAAAATTCTCATGAGAAGTTTCCTCCATGGTGCGGCGGATAATATCCATATCCTGAGTAAAGACAGAATCCAGAATATCGTTGCCTTTGATCCGCCCTTCTGTTACCTGCATACGCTGCACAGAGGTGAGCTTGTTGCGGATCATCTCCTGCATAGCCTGTTGAAGCTCCGGATATCCCGTGTAGCCGATCTCCGTAGCAAAGCGCACCACGGTGGATTCACTGACGCCCACAGTGGCCCCCAGCCGGGAAGCTGTCATGAACGCCACTTTGTCGTAATGTTCGCTGATATACCTTGCGATCAGCCTCTGCCCTTTCGAAAATGTGTCCATCTTCTCCTGAATCCGGACAGTGAGTAAATTATTCATCAGCATTGCCCATTCTCCGTGCCCCAAACTTTCCCTCAAGAGCCCCGGCACGGCACGGCAAACCGGAACCGCAGCCCAAAAAGCGCCGCAGTTTTACTCTATATTTCATATTAAGGCCTGATAAGCGAAAAATCAAGTCTTGATTTTGATTATTTTGCAGGAACCTTTTCCTATAGATTCATTCTTTGTAAACCCCAGTCAAAATATTCCAATAAGAAACTATTTTTTCATCAGCCGACGGTATACTGAATTCCATACAAAGGAGGAATTTTCTTGAACATACAGAGTCTGCAGGATACATATACAGAGATCAATGCCAAAACATGGGACGCATGGGCCCGCGGCGGCTGTGACTGGTCCATCCCCGTGACGCATGAAGAATGTTTGGCTGTAAAAGAGGGAAAATGGAACGTATATCTCACGCCCTGCATCCCCGTTCCGCGGGAATGGTTCGGCACGCTGAGAGGAAAGAAAGTGCTTGGGCTCGCCAGCGGAGGAGGCCAGCAGATGCCGGTCTTCTCTCTTCTTGGGGCGGAGTGCACCGTTTTCGACTGTTCCGACGAACAGCTTCATAGAGAACAGGAGGTTTCTAAACGAGAGGGGTATTCCATTCAAATTGTCAAAGGGGATATGACGAAGCCTCTGCCCTTCCGGGAAGAAAGCTTCGACCTGATATTTCATCCCGTGTCCAACTGCTATGTGGAAGATATCCTTCCTATCTGGAAGGAATGCTGCCGTGTGCTCAAAAAGGGCGGCTCTCTGCTCTCTGGTTTTGACAACGGCATGAACTTCCTTTTCGAAGACGACGGAACGCTTCCTCTCACCATTGCCAACCGGCTTCCTTTCAATCCCCTGAAAATGGAGCCTAAGGTAAGGGAACAAATGATTGCAAACGGCGAAGGCATTCAATTTTCTCATTCTCTGGAGGAGGAAATCGGCGGCCAGCTGAAAGCCGGATTTCTGCTGAAGGATCTGTATGAAGACCGGGACCGGGAGGGCTGCGGCATTCTCAGGGAATATACGCCCCAATATGTGGCGACTTGGTCTGTAAAAGAATAAGATCGAAATGCCAAACATAAACCGGGGAGGATTTTTCAGTCCTTCCCGGTTCATGTTTGACGCAGAGGATACAGAAAATATAAAAGCTCTGAGGACAATCATCTCCCAGAGCTTTTACAGAAAAATTATACTATACTGTTGATCCGATAGGGTCAATCAAGTCCCATCTCTGAACAATATTCTTTAATCGCCTCATTCAATCTTTTAATCGTATTTTCCCCCATGGATCGAGATATATCGTCTGAATAATACGGCTCCAAATCGCCCGCATTCCATCTCTGGGTATGACCATCATCAGAAGTAAAGGAACCATCTTCAAGATACATAGAATACACTTCAGAAACCGTACCGCCAACTAAATTTCCGCTGTTAAATTTAATAACAACAGTATATTGGCCTTCCGGAAAATACTCGTCTGGTGGAAAATTGAGTCCATCACCTATATCGATAACGCGCAACTCCGAAGGCGCATAAAACTTTTCCATATTGCCTATCAGCAAATTAAAGATTTTTTCTTCCTTTGGCGTCAACTTTTCCTTACTACTGACTGAACTCTCCTTTTCTGAAGATCCAGCTTTGGAAGAAGCAGAAGCTTCTTCCTCCGTTTTAGAAGTTTCCGCCGAAGATACACTATTCTCTCCATCCGACTTTTTCGAGGCGGTCTGTGTCAGAAAGAAAACCACTGCGCCTGCAATAGCTACTAAAACTATCACCACAACAATAATCAATAGTATTTTGTTCCGTCTAGGCTTATCGGCATTTTCTTTATGTATGGGGAATCCGCAATTAGGACACACAGTTGCTGCATCCGATACATTTTTTCCACATTCCGGACATTGAATGATAGCCATATTGCTCCTCCTCATAACCCCGCATTACTCAATATAACCTGAATTTATATTATTATACATCAATTTGTAAAATATTTCAACTCTTTTGAGTAAAAATAAGCAGCTGTATTTAGCGATATAATTAATATCCACTATTAGTACCAGCTTCTTTACTAAATACTGTAAGTTATTTCTTTTACTTATGAACCCACACGAACCAATCTATAATTTGATATATCTATAGAAAAGAACAAATGCCTATATACCTATTGGGAGCCAAATACCTAAAAATCGGACTGAATCAGAGCCTTTACAGTTCACTGATTCAGTCCGAAAGTCTAACTAATAGTTTGCGGTTCTTTCATTCATTATTTTTTATGCAGCCATTTGGCAAAAAGTCCATGAAATCGCTGGAAGTACAGCATCACCAGCCCCGAAACGGCGTAATCATACAAGAGAAAAACAGCGTTTCCCAAAACCAGGAGAAGCCAGGGAATAAATACCGTTCCAATGGTAAATTCTTCGATAGGAATCATCAGCACATACACGGCGCCGAAAAAACCGGCAATCATAGCCGCGTTGAACACCAGGAACTTGAGAAGCCATGAAAGCCATTTCCGGCGCAGCTGTTCCAGCAGCGACTTCAATATAGGGTAATACCCGAAGAAAACGATAAACAAAAGAACGGCTTCCTTATCCGCGGCCAGAAACACCGAAAGAAGAGAAGTGGCGGCAAATACGGGGAACGCCCACTGTCTGCCCAGTTCCACCACCACAAGGATCATCAGTACACCCGCAAGAGCCGGGAGCGCATAGGTAGCCACAGGCAGAAGACCGGTACACATCATTAAAACCGTTGAAAGAGCCGTTATGATGCCGCAGAATGCGACGCCCACACTTTTATTCAGCAGCACGGGATAAGGTCACCACCCATACATTCGCAGCAGCAGTCTGCGCAGATCAGGTTGGAACAGACATCGCAGGGAGTGCAGCCCCCCACAGTGCGCATATTGGGATTATAGCCCCCATAATTGCCCTGACGCTGGTTCATAACCTGATTCATAGCGGCACGGTATTCCGCATTGCCGGGATCCATCTGCGCGGCGCGGCTGAAATGGTTGCTGGCCTCTTCCAGCCACCCGCGCTTGTAAAGCACCGTGCCCTTTAGAAAATACCACTCGGCGTTGCGGGATACCTGCGGGACCCCATTTAGGATCTGCTCCGCATCGGCTATACGGCCCGTCATGATAAGGCTGCGGACATCTGCAAAGGAACTCCCTCCGCCATAGCCGTAGGAATAGCCTCCCCCTCCATACGCCCCTCCGTTTCCAGCGGCATTTCCATATCCTCCGCCGCCCTGGCGGCGCATATTCATTACTTCGTCGTAGGCTTCGTTGATCTCCTTCATCTTTTCCCCAGCCAGATCAGCCAGGGGACTATCCGCATAATTATCGGGATGATACTTTTTCGCCAACTCCCTGTATGCGGCTTTCACTTCTTCATCGGTTGCGCTTGGGGAAACGCCCAGCACCTTATACGGATCCGACATGTTCCTTCTCCTTTTTCAGAAACAATATTTCTTTCTGCATTTCCGGCAGCCCCTGCGAAACGATATTCCGCAGGATCGGCCCGAACTGTATAAATTCCAGAAGCCCGAAGGCTCCGGTAATTTGCGCCATCGTCATATTCAACGCCTCGTTGGCGTAAAGAAGAACTTCCTTTTCCTTTTCAGCGGGCAGCTCTGCCTCTATGCGGAATTTCCGCAAAAGGGGGTTGAATTCTCCTTTGCGTGCATCCCGGTCTAAATCGTCACAGGCGTCCATAATATAGATCCACCTGCCTAAATGATACCCAAATTGGCTTAAAATCCTGCCCTCAGAGGTATCTTCCTCCAAGCCTTCCAGCTCCTTGAGACCCGCCAGTAAAACCGTCTTCAGCAGCTCCCCCGTAGGGTGCGCACAGGCGTCCAGCCCCGCTTCCGGATTGCCTTCCGCCTCGGCCTGCCCTTGCGTCATCCTTCGGGAGGCCTCCGCCAGCTGCGGAAAATCCTTCGACGCCTTCCGGTTCGCCCGGGAAGCAAACGGAAGCAAAAAAAGACGGGAAACCTTTTTCCCGATCCCTCCGTCACGAAGATCATCCCGTATCTTCTGATACGCCAGCAGCACAGAAACAGCCGCTGCAAATTTCAGCTCTTTCTGCTCCTCTGCACAGAACGTGCATTTCTTAGCGGGATTCACCACACAGCGCCCTTTATGGAAGCCGCTGCAGGAAGACGCCCGCCCCAGAAACAACAGGCCCAAAAAGGTACAGTCGTAGCTCAACGTCATTCTCGCCGCAAAACCATAGCTTTTTCCCAATTGCTTGCAAAGGCCGCAGTAAATACCGCGGTATTGCTCGAATTCACGGACAAGAAGCTCCCCTTTTTGCGGCCGGATATATCCAAACAAACAGATACCTCCAGCGTATAAATCTTTCTACATTTTACAATATCCGTACAAGACGAACATTAACTAATTGTAAATTTTTCGTCAGAATAATAACAGGATTGCGCAAATTGTCGAATCTAAAAAAGAATAAAGAAAAAATTCTTTCAAGATCTCTTTTTAGACAAGGAAAAGAATGGTATACTGAACGTGTGAACATATGGAAGGGCGGCAAGAACCGCCGCCCTGGCCCCGGCTCAGGGCAGCCCCGGAAAAACACGGCGTCCTCCTGCGCGTATGGAAGGTCCTGCAGCATGGGGCAAAATGTAATCTGCACAACAGGGAGGCTTCTATATTGGAGCGATATGCTTGGAAAGCTACTGTCAAAGAAGGGATGCTGGAGGAATACTGCCGGCGCCACCGCGAAATCTGGCCCGAAATGAAAGAGGTCTTACAAAAAGTCGGCATCCGAAACTACACCATTTGGAATAATGGGAACGAACTTTTCGGATACTATGAATGCGAGCACGGAGCGGAATATGCGGCTAAAGTACAGGCAGAAAGCCCCGTGGTAGACCGCTGGAATGAATACATGAAGGATGTCATGGTCATGGAAATGGATCCTGTCACCGGAGCGCAGCCCCTTATGACACAGGTATTTCTCATGGAATGAAACCGGAGGTGAACGTATATGAAAAAAGGCATTTCACTGGTCATTTTTATCGTAGGAATTCTCACAGTGCTCTGCGGCGCGGCTGCAACCACGCTGGGAGCCGTTGCTCTCGGTTCCCGGGCAGGCAGGCGGTAGATCATTTCCGGCGGAAGCCGGCCGCAGAACCCGCAGAAACGCTCCGAAATACGGCCGGAGCGTTCGTTTTTTCCGGGGCGTCACGCCTCCGTTTTACATTCATAGTCCCTGAGGTGGATCAAAGGAAATCCGTAAGGCCCGGCTCCCCTCTTCCACCCAGTGGAGTTCGTCCGCAGATCTCTTCATCAGCAGGATGATCGCATATCCCACTTCCAAAGGGAATAGCGTTCAGATAAAATGCAGAGGCAAACAATTTCAGCAGTTTCTGTTTCATCGACAGCGATACCGACCCTTTTCTTCTTCCAGCAGGCGGTTCTTTCAATAAAAAGGCTTGTATCTGCTTTTGATCGTACCATAAGGATACCGCTGCCCATATGTATAATACAAATATAATAAAAAATTACGCGTGGCCGCCTGCAGCCGGGAGTTTCCATCGGCCTGCATACCCACGAAACCAGCAGTGAGATCATCTTTATCCTGAACGGGCACGGCACCGTTCTCTATGACGGGCAGAAAGAGCTCATTGAACCGGGGGACTGCCATTACTGCCTCCTCCCCTCTCCAAGGCTGCAGCCACACCCTTATCAGCAACGGCTCGGAAGAGCTTCTTTGAGCTGTGATACCCGAGCAGTAAACAGAAAGCTCGTTCGCTTTTTTCTAACATGCATATCCGTCATGCCCTGGCCCCGAGACGTCTTGTTCCAAGGCCAGGATTTTTATATCGGAGAATCCAACAGAAAACAGATTTTATAGACGATTCCTTATTTTACAGAGCCGTCCCTTTTGCGGGAACAAAGAGCTTTTCCATATCTGTGCCCTCCAGCTCCAGAAGCCTGCGCTTTCTGTCCACGCCGCCGGCATATCCCGTCAGACTGCCGCTTGTCCCCACCACGCGGTGGCAAGGAATCAGGATAGATATTTCATTATGCCCTACCGCGCCGCCCACAGCCTGGGCCGACATACGCAGAATCCCCCTCTGCGCCGCAATCCTCTTCGCAAGTTCCCCATACGTGGTTGTTTCGCCATAGGGAATCCGCCGCAGGAGATCCCACACGGACAGCTGAAACGAGGAGCCGATCATATGCAACGGCGGCATAAATTCCGGTTCCCTGCCTGAAAAATAAATGTCCAGCCATCGCTTCGCCTCTATCAAAACAGGCGTTTCACGTTCCTCATGCTCAGCATCCAGTTTGGCGGCAAAATATTTCTCCCCGTCGAACCAAAGTCCTGTCAGGCCCTCCTTATCTGCGGCTAATAAAATATCTCCCATAGGGGACCGATAATGAGTTGTATACTGCATGGTCATACCTCCCTGCAACCCGTCAGAGCATTCCCGGCGGCGTCCTTCTTCAGCATGAACGGAAAAATCACGGCGTTCCGCCTGCTGAGTGCCAAAATTCCATATATGCAAAAATATCTGTGTATTGTCTTGACTAAAAGTATACCATATGCATGCGGATAAATCCATCCAAAAGGGTCGGGAGACAACTGCTGGCAGAAGCTTTTTCGGCGGTGCAAGACGGATAGAATAGCTTTCCGGTTCCAGAGCCGTCATGCCGCTCCTCTTCTCCGGAGGCTGCAAACGGCAGATATCGCCCGCCGCTTCCTCAGTTCTTCGTCCGAAAGCCTCTTCACATTTCCCGATTTCCTTATATTTGCCGCGTTCTGTGTCTTTCGACTAGTACTAAACAAACGCTATCGTTCTGTCGTTCAAATGTCCTTTTCAACGGGCAGCTCCGCAGTCCTTCTTTCGGTTTCTCCGGCTCTTCCGCCTCCTGCAAGAGGACTCTTTTCAAGCCTCCTAAAAAAGCCGCCGGAGGCCAGACCCACAGCGAATACGATCAATCCGCTTGGAATCAGCACCCAGTACACACCACCGGAAAAGCAGTCAAACAAAATCCCATAGACGATCTGTCCCACCGGCTGCGCGCACATAGCGAGAGTGAATACATAGGACATCACCTTTCCCATCAAATATGCCGGCGTCCTCTCCTGTATAACGGAAATCGCATATGTGGAGAAAAAGCTGCATCCCAGCTGACAGATACAGAACATAACAAGCAAGGTCAGATAGCGGACAAAGGTGTCTGCCGGCAGTATGAAGACGATACCGCAGGGAATCAGACAGACGCCGAAGCCTGCAAACACAGCGGAAAGGACCCGCAGGCGCAGCCTGTCGGCCAGGAGCGCAACGCAAAGACTCCCTAAAACAGCCGCTGCTCCCATAGCGCTTTCTGCCGCTCCGTAATGCCCGGCAGAAAGCCCCAGCACCGTCCGTACCAGATACGGAAATCCCACCACAGCTGTACCTGCCACAAACAGGCTCACCAGTGCTGCCAAAAAGAGGAGCTTCAGGATACCAGGCTGCTCACGGCGCAAAAACCGTATGCTGACGGAGAAATCCTCTTTTATGGCTGCACCGATCTTCATTTTGTATACAGGTCTTTTATAGCCTAGGCGGATAAAGCATTCCAACAGGGCCGTCACAAAAAAGCATGCTGCGGCCCCATAAAATACCGGCTGGATCCCAAACGCAGTATAGAAGCCGCTGCCCAAAAACGGAGTTACCAGGGATGCGATGGAAGCCACTTGGTTCACTACTGCATTCCCTTTTATAATATTTTCTCCGGAAAGCATCTGCGGAACGCATGCCTGCACAGTGGGGGATTCAAAAGCCCCCAGCACAGATAGGGCCACCAGAAGGACTCCAATCACAAAAATATCCCTTCCCCACGCCATAGCGACGCCTGCAACTCCAACAAAGAATCCGGAAAGGGCGTCCAACGCCACCATGATATTGCGGCGGTTCGCCCGGTCTGCCAAAATACCGCCAAAAGGCGAAAGCAGAATCGTAGGAAGCATAGCCAAAGCCAGAAGTCCCGCGAAAACCGAGGCCGAACCGGTCCGTTCCAGAACATACATGGAAAGAGCAAATCTCAGCGTATAGTTCCCAATGAGGGAACTGGCCTGCCCTATAATCAGAAGGATAAAATCCCGGATAAAAAGCTTCTGCTTCATTTTTTCCTCCTAACTATGAATAGCCGCAGCAACTCCCCCGTAAAGCCCAAAAGCCCTAATCCCGCGCACCAGACAGCGGCCGTTTTGCAGCCCCTGTCTGAGAGATGCTTTGCGCCGGCTAACAAGCCGAGTCCCGCGGCTGCTGAAATTCCTCTGGTAAGAAAACGGAACAGACGGCTTTCGCCGTATCTGCGCGTTACGCCTTTATCCAAACGATCCGCTGCGGTCTCGAGCTTATATTCAAACCGCGAAGCCATGTCCTCTATCTTTTTGTCAAATTCCTTTTCCGTCATTACCTGCACCTCCAAATTTTATAATGAGAATATGCACCACCGTCAATCCTTTACCGGCAACGATGAAACACCAAAACAGGACGCTGTTATGATAAAAAAATATATTTATACCTAACGACGGTATGAATAAATGAAAGCAACCGCTCTTTAAATACCGTACGAATGAATGTATATTTGTAAAAATAAAATTGCCAAAAGGCAATTTTATTCTTCATCCGGAAGCTTATCAAAAAATGCGTCAACCAAGGTATAAATGGAAGCATCCATAAGAGGAACTCCCATCTTTTTCAGCATATCTCCGATAAAATAAAATTTACGTTTCATTTCCAATTTAGTGGCCGGAAAAACAGAGGGCAACAGCCAAAGACTCGTGAGCAGAGGCAGCAGCTCCGCTATCTCCCTGCTGTATTCGGTGCATATAGAACCGTCCCTGTTCCCTTCCTCCAACAGTTCCATATAGTAAGGCGTCAGGATTCGTCTGTTGGATTCGATCATCTCTGCCATAAGCCGGGGATTTTTGGTGATCGGAATCGCCTGCACCGTCATGTCCACACGGGATTCGTCCGCTTCATAGAGCCGAATCACTTCCCGCAGCTTTTGCAGACCGTTCAGGTCTGAACGCTTACGCACCGCTTCAAAGGGATTGTTTGCAAAAAACATCCGGTCACCTACCGCGTCCATAATTTCCTCTTTTGATTTGAAATGATGATACACGGCGCCCTTTGACAAGCCGCCGAGATTGTCGACGATATCCTGAATGGTAGTGTCGTCATACCCCTTCTCCAAAAAGAGCCGCTGGGCCGCATCCAGGATTTTTTCTACCGTTACTTCCGGATATTTATTCCGTGCCATGTGCTTTCTCCTTTTATCATACCTTTGGTATGTATTATACCAAGCTTATATTTTCCTGTCAATATACATTCGCTTGGTATTTATAATTTTCATGCAATCCCTTTGTCACCCTGCACATTATATACATATAAAAAGAACGCCGGTTCAGCCCAGTTCAGCTCCGCACAGTCTAAAAACAGACTCTCAACTCTGCGGTACAGAGCGTTCTCTCTGATACGCCCTTTCCTTTGTTTACAAAACGTCAAGACCTGCAACTAGAGCTACAGCCGCCTGAGACGCTTCTTTTTCAGACTGTTTCTGCCGGAACCGTGAAGCTGCTGCAAAAGTGAAACGAATTTTCGAACTGCAGCCAAAAGATTTATGAACGCCATAAAGATCCATCTTTTCCGGCGCTGGACAGCGTATCCTTGGAAACCGGAACGGCGGCCAAAAGCCGATAAACGGTACGGCATCAGTTCCCTGCTCCTGTT
>URRG01000015.1 GCA_900550095.1 uncultured Oscillospiraceae bacterium | reverse complement strand
GATCTCATCCAAGCCGATATCCGGCGAAGAGGTGATATTGATAATAACACCCTTGGCTCCGTTGATAGCCGTTTCCAGCAGGGGGCTGGAAATCGCCAGCTGAGCGGCCGTTTCCGCCTTGTCCTTGCCGGAAGCCCGGCCCACGCCCATATGCGCATAGCCCGCATCCTTCATAATGGCCGTAACGTCTGCAAAATCCAGGTTTACAAGACCGGGCAGCTTGATCAGGTCGGAAATGCTCTGCACACCCTGACGCAATACGTCATCCGCCACAGAGAACGCGTTCAGCAGGGTGATTTTTTGCTCGCTCACATATTTCAGCCGCTCGTTTGGGATAACCACCAGGGAATCCACATGCTCTCTCAAAGCCTTGATACCTTTTTCAGCCTGTTCCATACGGCGCTTTCCTTCAAAATTGAAGGGCTTCGTCACAATCCCCACAGTGAGGATGCCCATATCCCGGGCGATCTCCGCAACAATAGGAGCTGCGCCTGTCCCCGTGCCGCCGCCCATACCGGCTGTGATAAAGACCATATCGCTTCCCCGGATAGCGCCCGCGATAGCGTCCCGGCTCTCTTCCGCGGATTTCTCACCCACTTCAGGCTTGGAACCCGCGCCCTTTCCATGGGTAACCTTCTCACCGATCTGGATCTTCTGGGTCGCCTTGGAACGATTAAGGGCCTGCCGGTCCGTATTCACAGAGATGAATTCCATCCCCTTCGCTCCCATGGTGACCATGCGGTCCACAGCATTGCCGCCGCCGCCGCCCACACCGATTACCTTTATTTGAACACTGTTGTTATCGAAGTCGTTATCAATCTCAAAAGGCATTATTGTGCGTCCCCCTTATTTTTACTGCATATATGCACCGCTTGTCTCATACTAATGAAACAAAACGCAGATCTCTGTTCATATAGTACTAATTTATCACGTTTAAACTATAATTTCAACCAATATTTTCTCGAATTCCGTCTAATGGCAAGAATTTAAGAAAAGTTCACGCTTTTCCGCCTTTTCAGCCCTCTTCTCCCCCGGAACCGGCCTGAGAAGGATCAGAAGATGCAGATCCTCCGGAGGAACCGGCCTGGCCGCCGGAAGAACCGTTCCCTTCCTGTGAAGCTTCAGAGGAAGATCCGGCGGACTCCCCCGGAGAAGAGGAAGAGCTCCCCGAAGAAGCCTCCGAAGAAGAAATTGTTTCCTCCTGGAAATACGCCTTGTTTGTCTCAGAAGCCTGAGAAAGATCCAGCGTGCCCGTATCCGATTCCGTCAGCTTCCCAGCCTGGAGAAGCCCTTCATTAAAAAAGCGGAGTTTATACACCAGATCTGTGGAAACTCCCAGCTCCAGCCGGATTCTATTATTATATACCAAGGAAAGATTATAAATATCCGTCACATCATATTCTGTGATATGTTCAAGCCCGCTTTCCCGGATCGCCTCCATAAGAGCGTCCACCGTCTTCTTCTGCTCTTCGTCCGCATACTGAAGCGGCTTCCCGGGAACAGCGTCTTTGATTTTCAAGCCCCTGAATACCGGGCATCCCTCCGGCGCTCCGCCTGCAGCTTCCAGTACCTTTCCTCCGGCGTCCAGCAGGATGCTCTGCCCCTGAAAATCTACTACACCGGCTATTTCCGCCTCCGACACCGTGATGACGATCTCCGCCGGCAGCTTGCGGCTGACCTGCGCCTCCCCTATATACGGAAGCGCCTCTTCCACCCGTGTGGAAGCCTTTTCCAAATCCTGACGGAACAGATTTTCCCCTTTTATCAATCCGCTGGCCTTGACGATCTCCTCCGCACTATAGCGGGACGATCCGGAAACGGAAACAGTCTCCAGCTTAAAGAGGACGGTAAAGCACAATAAAACCGCCACACCGATAACCAGCAGAAACAAGGCCGTATAAAAAACGATATTCCGGCGTCTTCTGCGCCTTCTGCGCTGTTCCGCACGATCTCTCTGACGGGCAGAGGCAGGCTGCCTCCCCCTCTGCGGCGCTGGAGGAGGCTGTCTTCTCTGGTTTGGGACCTGCTGGCGCATCGCGGCACATCCTTTCTTTGTTAACACGTCTTATCGCTCATAGGCCGGGGCAGAGACCCGGACCCTCACATCCACTATCCGGCTTTAAGAGAATACCCTGCGGATATCCGCTCCCAGCTGGATCAGATTATTTTCTATGCTTTCATATCCGCGGTCTATATGCCGCAGGCCTGTTATAGAAGTAGAGCCGTGTGCCGCCAGACCCGCCACCACCAAGGCGGCGCCTCCCCTAAGATCGGGGGCCTCTACGGAAGCGCCCGTCAGGCGGGAAACGCCCTCGATCACAGCCACGCGGCCCTCAACCTTGATATTGGCTCCCAGGCGGAGCAATTCGCCTACATGCTTATACCGGCTCTCAAAGATATTCTCCACGAACATGCTGGTCCCCGAGGCCATTGCGAGCATCGCCATCACAGGCGGCTGGGCGTCTGTGGGAAAACCGGGATACGGCATGGTGCGTATGCTCGTCACACGGGAAAGCCGCCGGGGAGCCTTCAGCCATATCATATCCCGATCCGTTTCCAGAACGCAGCCGCATTCCTCAAAGACCGGGATCATCGGCGTAAGATGGGACGGCTCCACTCCGTGCAGAAGGATACTGCCGCCCGTAATTGCGGCTGCACATAAATACGTAGCCGCAACGATACGATCAGGTATCACCTTATGGTCGCATCCGGAGAGGGAATCCACACCCTCTATGATGATCGTACTTTCTCCGGCTCCGTGGATCTTGGCGCCGCAGCTGTTGAGAAAATCCGCTAAATCACAGATTTCAGGCTCCCGCGCCGCGTTGGTAATCACCGTAAGCCCCTCGGCCGTAGCAGCAGCCAGCAGGATGTTCTCCGTGGCCCCTACACTGGGGAAGGTCAGGCTGATGGGCGCTCCCCTGAGCCTCCCTGCGACTGTGCAGGTCAAACAGCCATAGTCCTCACAGATATCCGCGCCCAGCTTCCGCAGGGCGCTCAGATGCAGATCGATAGGCCGGGGACCCAGTTCGCAGCCCCCGGGGAAAGAGAGCACAGCCTTCCCCATCTTGGCAAGGATCGCCCCAAGAAATACGATAGAGGACCGCATCTCCCGCATAAGAGTATCCGGAATTTCAAAGCCGTCCGCCGGCTCGGGATCGATCCAAACGGAGGCCCCCTCCCGCTTCACCCTGCAGCCAAGGCCCCGCAGGATTCTGACGGAAACATCCACGTCGGAAAGCTTGGGGCAGTTATGTAGCACGCTGGGGCCCTGACAGAGCAACGTTGCCGCCATCAAAGGCAGAGTGCTGTTTTTGGCCCCGTGGATCGTCAGTTCGCCGGAAAGGCGCACAGGGCCCCGGATCTGTAATGTTGCCATACGCTTTCATTCCCCTTTTGCAATAGCATGAAGTATTCCATACTATGCAAAAAAGAGAAAAGCGGTGAAGCAGCCTCCTGTCTCAGCGGCCCTTGGCGCTTTCCTGCAAGACTTCCTTCAAAATGCCGTAAATGCGCTCGTTAGCGTCCGTAATCGCCATTTTCCGCGCGTTGTCCGCCAGCTTTTCAATGGCGCCCGGCTCTTCAAAAAGCCTTTTCACAGCCATACAGAGAGCTTCACCGGTAAGATCCTTTTCTTCCAGAATAACGGCGGCTTCCCTCTTCACCAAAGCCATGGCGTTGTGATACTGATGGTTTTCCGCCACATTGGGAGAGGGGATCAGAACGGCGGCCTTTCCCTGAGCCTGCAGCTCCGAGAGGGTGATGGCTCCGGCCCGGCAGATCACCAGATCGGCGGCCGCCAGACATTCCGGCATATCGGTGATATACTCCCGGATATCCATTTCCGGATGCCCGGAAAGATCGAGTCCCTTTTCCTTCAGAAGATCGGGAAACCATTTTCCCCACTGGCCGAACCCGTGAATATGGTGGAACCTGAAGGGGCATTCCTCCGAAGCGCTCCACAGGAGCAGCTCGGCCACCGCCTCATTGATACGCCGGGCTCCCAAGCTGCCGCCGAAGCTCAGGATCAGAGGGGTATCGCCGCCGATTCCCAGCGCCTCCCTGGCCTGCCGCCTATCCGCCCGAAGAACCGCCGGGCGGATAGGGTTCCCCGTTACCACACAGTGGGCCGAAGGGGAAAGATGAGGCTGGGCGTCCGCCACGGCCAGCATCGTACGCCTGGCATGCTTGCTCAGCGCCTTATTGGTTACGCCCGGGTAAGCGTTCTGCTCATGGATAACAGCCGGTATCCCCAGCTTCACAGCCTCCCGGATGACGGGCCCTGCTACGTAGCCGCCCGTTCCCACACAGATGTCGGGCCTGAATTCACGGATGATCCGTTTGGCCTCCGCCGTAGAGGTGAAAATATTTTTTACCGTCCGTATGTTCTTTTTGACGTTCGCCCAGGAAAGCTTTCTCTGAAAACCGGAAATCGTCACGCTGCGGAAATCATAACCTGCGGCGGGGACGAGCTTTTCCTCCATACCGCCCCTGGCCCCCACATACAAGATCTCCGCATCCGGCTCTTTTTCCCGTACCGTTCCGGCGATGGCAAGCGCAGGGTTGATATGTCCCGCTGTACCTCCGCCAGCAAATAAGATCCTCATAGCTTCTCATGCACCTTTCTCTATCCCTCTCTCAGCATAAGAGGTTTTTTCCCTGCGCGCCCATGCCCGAAGGCTTCGGTTCCCCGCCAGTCCTCCGCCATGGGCCGCTACGATTTTTCAATAGCCGAATTTCGACTTATGGAAAGAACGATCCCCATTTCCGCCATCAAGATCACAAGAGACGTACCTCCATAGCTGAAGAACGGCAGGCTGATGCCCGTATTGGGGATGGTGTTCGTCACAACCGCAATATTCAAAACCACCTGCAGGCCGATCTGCAGGCTCAGGCCCACGCCCAGAAGCATTCCGAATTTATCCTTCGCCTTCATGGAGACTGTCACGCCTCTCCAGACCAGCATGGCAAAGAGGATGATAATGATCAAAGCGCCGATGAAACCCAGTTCCTCGCAAACGATGGCAAAAATAAAATCGTTCTGCGGTTCCGGCAGATACAGGTACTTCTGGCGGGACTGCCCCAGCCCCAGGCCCAAAAGGCCCCCGGAACCAATCGACATAAGAGACTGCCGTGTCTGCCAGGTATCCACCCCCGCAGGAGGATTGAAGGGATCCAGCCAGCCGTATATACGGTTCATAGCGTATTTGAAAACGTCCGTACAGAAAAGAAGATATAAAACGGCCGCTCCAAGCCCTCCCAGCGCTACGCCGAACCACCTGAGGCGCACACCGCCCACAAAGAGCATCACCGCCCCCAGAAGGAGGATAATAACCGTAGCGGAAATATGCTTTTCCGCCACCACCAGCCCCGCAATAGAGCCCAAAAGAAGAACATAGGGCAGTATTCCATAGCGGAAGGTCTGCATCTTATCAAAATTGAGGGAAATCAGATGCGCAAAAATCAGGATCAGAGCAAATTTAGCGATCTCAGACGGCTGAAAGTTGATCGGTCCTATATAAAACCATCTGTAGGTATCGTTGATATTAGGAACCAAAGGCGTTCCTTTGGCCACAAGCATCAGGACGAGTATGGCATACGTCACCAGAAGGATCGGAATCGCCAGCTTATGAAAATGATGGTAATCAAAATAGGATACCAGCACCATGACAGCTACGCCCAAAACAGCGAACAGCGCCTGGCGCGCAATAAAATAGTAACTATCCCCATCCTGGTTATAGTACGCATACGCATAACTAGCCGAAAACAGCATGACAAGGCCGATAGTCAGCAAAACCAGAACCAAAAAAAACAAAGGCAGATCCATTCCGGAGCGGATGGAGAACAGCTGCAGCTTTTTTCGGATCCGCCTGACAGCTCCGCCCTTTTTTGCGGGCGCTTTCTGCACTGCCTGAGCCGCCCGGGGATCCTGCGGCCTGCGGGGAGTGCTCCCTTTTCTTCCGGAAGAAGGTCTCTGCGCGGAAGGATGCCCGGTGCGCGCTCCCCCCGCCGCAGCCGGACGGCGTACGCCTGCATTGACCCCCGCTGCCTGACGCCGGGGCGGCGATTGGGTTGGAAGCCTTGTCATCAATAACCGCATCCTTTCCTGAGAATTTACAAAATCCGCCGGCGAAACGCCGGCCCCGAACGGCTTCGGGCCAATCCTCCCCCTCTCGGGGGAACGTGCTTCAGCCCTTATCCTCTGCAAAAGGCCACCCGCCTATACGGAGCGCTCCTTTTCTTTTTTGGCCGGACACCCGGCCGTCTTCAGAAACCGAATATGACAAGGAGGAAGGAGGCTGCTCCAAAAAGGATCGTCACCAGGCTGAATACACCGCAGACCTTTACCTCGCTCCATCCGCACATTTCGAAATGATGATGGATAGGAGCCATCTTGAACAGCCGTTTCCCGTGGGTAAGTTTAAAATAGGATACCTGCAGCACCACAGAAAGGATTTCTATGATATAAATGATCCCTACCGTTATAAGGAGGATGGGCATATCCACCCCGAAGGCCAGCGCGCAGACCATTCCTCCCAGGAACAGGGAACCCGTGTCTCCCATGAACACCTTGGCGGGATTGAAATTCCACACCAGGAACCCCACGCAGCCCCCCGCAGCCGCAGCCGCCAGAAGGCTGATATTATAGATTTTCCACCAGCCGGAAATCAGCATAAACGATACGGTCACCCAAAACGTGACCGAAGCGTTGAGCCCATCAAGGCCGTCCGTAAAATTCACGGCGTTGACAATGCCAACGATCCCCAGGAAGGAGAAAATCCAGAAGAATATTCCCAGATCCACCGATCCTAAAAAGGGGATTTTCGTTACGCCCCGGACCCCGGAAAGATACAGCGCGGCCAGATATGCCGCCGTCACCAAAAACTGCAGAATCAGCTTCTGCTTTTCATTCAGACCAAGATTCCGCTTTTTGACCACCTTGATATAATCGTCCAGAAAACCGATGGCGCCGAAGCCCAAAGCCATAAGCAGGCCTCCCACCGCTTTTGTCAGGGTCTGGTTCCGAAGGATCAGTTCGTTTGAGTTTTCAGGCGCCAATATGTACATCATAGGGATGCATATGGCGCAGGCCAAAAAAATACCGATGATGAACATAAAGCCGCCCATAGTAGGCGTTCCGTTCTTTTTTTGATGCCACTTGGGCCCTACCTCCCGGATAGTCTGCCCAAAATTGATCTTATGCAGAAAAGGCACCATCCACTTGCCCAAAAGCGCCGTTACGGCAAAGGAAATCAACGCTGCCAGCAAAATCCAGATTCCACTCATAGTATCCACCCTCACAAACTGCGTTTCGTCGCTGTTTTTTCATGCCATGTTTTGATTGCTTCCAGAAGAAAAGGGCCTCCGTCAGGGCCGACGGTTGATCAGCTCCAGCACCTCTGCCAGGGGCAGCCCCGCTGCCAGAAGGCAGGAGGCCGCTCCCAAAAGAGGCTCCACCTGCTTTTTCGAAAGGCCGGGAACACAGACCCTTCCGATAAGTCCCAGACACAAAAGTTCAAAGCGCATTCCCTCCCGCCCCGCATCTCCTCCAGGCAGGGCCGCAAGGCCCCGGGCGGTAAAATCGGCCCGGTCGTCCTCCACCGCATAGGTCGTGAAGGAAAGGTTTGGAAACCGCGTGTGTTCCTGGGGAAGCTCTCGGAAGGGAAGAACTATGTCTGTGTGAGAAAGTGTCTCTGCCTCCCGTCTTTTTATATCTTCGGAAAAAAGAAGCACACTCTTCTCAAATGCTGAAAGACCCGTTCCGCCTTCCACAGTCTCCTCTTTCCATTGTCTCCCGCTTCGCCCCAGGATATCCCGCAGAAACATAATTTCTTCATGTTTTTGAAATGGAATTCCGATCCCTCGGATGCCGAGAGAAAAAACAGAAGCTTTCATGAAAAGACCTCCGCTTCCATACGTATGCCAAAGCTGTGCAAATCAGGCGCCCTCAGCACCTCTTTTCGGTTGAGCCCCAGATCAGTGGACCGTATCCAGTTCTACAAAATTCACCTCGACCACCGTCCCAGGAGGAACCTTCTCCCCCTCCTTTATGCTCTGCGTATCGGAAACAGCGTTGCTGCCGGTCAGAGCCGCACCTGAAATGCTGATATTCAGCCCAGCATCGGAAGCCGCCATATTGGCCTGGCTCAAGTTCAGCCCCACCAGATTGGGAACCTCCACCATCTCTTCTTCGCTGGATTCATCGGTGAACAGCATCACCGTTCCTCCTTTTGGAATAGTGTCGCCTCCCGCAGGGATCTGAGAGATGACCGTATCGCCGTCGCCGTACACCTTGGAGCTCAGGCTTTGAGACATAATTTTCTCCTTGGCTGTTTTCACCGTATCGCCGGTGACGCTGGGCGTTTTAGCGTCCAGCTTGGTGAGCTCTTCTTCCGTATACTGAGGCTCTACGCCCAGGTACGGCAAAGCCTGGGACATGACCTCTGCAAAAACAGGGCCTGCGATAGCGCTGCCGAAAACCTGCCCTTCCTGAGAAAGAGGTTCGTCAAAGAACACCAGCATGACGATCTCGGGGTCATCCGCAGGCGCATAGCCGCAGTAGGAGGCAATATAGCGCTTTTCTCCCTTTCTGCCCTGAGCGTTCCATTCGTCGATCTTCTCCGACGTTCCCGTTTTTCCCGCTACCCGGTAACCGGCCACATAGCCGTTTTTTGCCGTTCCCACCGTGGCCGTGTACTGAAGCATGGAGCTGACCCGGCGGCTGGTATCCTCCGATACCACCTGACGTTTGACGCTGGTATCGATCGTCTTCACGATATTGTTTTCATCATCCAGAATCTGGCTCACCACATGGGGCTGCACCAGATACCCGCCGTTGGCCACAGCCGCGGCCGCCGTGATCATCTGAATAGGCGTCACGCGGAAGGACTGGCCGAAGGAAGAGGTCGCCAGCTGTGTTGGGCCCAGTCCTGCAGCGTCGTAATAAATACTGGTGCTTTCTCCGATCAGATCAATGCCTGTTTTCTGGGTCATACCGAAGCCGTCAAAATACCGGAAGAAGCGGTCTGCTCCCAGCCGTTCCGCCACCTGCATAAAAACAGGGTTGCAGGAATTGGAAAGTCCCTGCTGGAAGGTTTCGGAACCGTGGCCCGCCGTCCTCCAGCAGCCGATGCTTCGGTCTGCCACCTGATAGTGGCCCGTGCAGGTAAACGGCGAGTCCTCTGTTATCACACCCTCTTCGATCCCCATGCAGGAGGTGAGCATCTTAAAGACGGAGCCGGGATTGTAGGTATCACTGATACATTTGTTTCTCCACTGCTGTTCCTGCGCTTCCCGGAGAGCCTTGCTCTTTTCCTCCCCTTCGAGCTTTTCGATCTCCTTGGCCGTATCCTTATTGGTGATCACATAAGGCTCGTTGGGGTCGAAATCCTCAGAGACCGTCATGCCCAGAATAGCGCCGGTATTCACATCCATTACAATTCCGCAGGCCCTGTTTCGGGCCCCGCAGGCAGCGGCAGCATCCTCCACCGCATTTTCCAGAATCCGCTGGATATTTTCGTCTATAGTCAGCACAAGGCTGCAGCCGTTCTGGGCCTCCACCTTCTGCTCGTACTGAAAGGGCATATCCGATCCCCGGGCGTTTCGGGCCGTTACCAGCTTTCCCGCCGTTCCGGAGAGATAATCGTTGTAAGAACCTTCCACCCCTGTGACGCCCTGGTGCTCCGCATTCGTAAAGCCTAGCACCACCGCCGCGGAATCCCCTTCCGGGTAATACCGCTTATAATCCTCTTCCAGAGTGATTGCATAGCTCAGGTCGTTTTCTTCCTTGAATTTCAGGATTTCATCCTTTACATCAGTTTCAACCTCTCCGGCTATTTTCACATAATAGGTTTTCTTCTGGAGCTTTTCAAGCACCTCGCTCTCGTCCAGATCCAAAATCTTTGCCAGCCCTGCCGCGATCTGCTGCTTCGCTTCTTCCGTCTTTATGTAATTGGGGTTGGCGATCACCTTCCACACAGAAGCGCTTTTCGCCAGAACCGTCATATTGCAGTCGTAAATCGTTCCGCGCTGGGCGTTCAGGACCGTATCCTGGGTCTGCTGGTTTACCGCACGCGCTTCCAGTTCCTCCCCCTGTACGATCTGCAGCCGGAAAAGGCTGGCGATCACAATCCCGAAGCCCGCTGCTATCAGTATGAACAGCATGGTGGTCGTGCGCCTCCACATGCGCACTGTCGTACCTTTTGCCAAAGAGGCCACCGCCTTTCTCTCACATTTCCCCGTATCCTTGAAGCCTGCACAAAAAGGAAGCTCCGGCAGGCCGTCTATTGCAAAAATGGAAGTTAAGAACATATCTTAACTTCCATCCCTCCGTCATCCGCAAGGCCTGCGGCCCCGGACCATTCCTATCCAAGCCCTATTTGCCGCTACGGTATACTTATTGAACCAGCCGCAGAATTATTCCT
The DNA here is from genome assembly GCA_900550095.1 of uncultured Oscillospiraceae bacterium. Taxonomy (GTDB): domain Bacteria; phylum Bacillota; class Clostridia; order Oscillospirales; family Acutalibacteraceae; genus UMGS1264. The sequence goes on along the minus strand of URRG01000015.1, from coordinate 4,711 downwards.
TCCCAAGCCGCATTCCCCGGAAAATTCCCTCCAAGCACAGGTTTTGCGCCCCCATTTCAGGAGAGGAGGCCCGCCAGCCAATTCCAAACGGACTGGAACCAGTTTTCATCCCCGGTATCGATGAGCACCTCGCTCTTGTCTCCATCCGAAAGAGTTATATATTCGGTCTGCCCCTGTTCAGCTGAACGCATTCCCAGCTTATCCTTGGCATATGTGCCCGCATTATCGATAGAAAGCTGAGCGTTCGTCTTCATCTGCAGCTGCGTATACAGGCTTTCATTTTCTGCCAGGGACTTTTCAGCCTTATTGATATCCTCCGTCAGCTCTGTGAGGCGAACCTGACCATACACAAGAGAGCCGAGAGCCCCGAGGATCAAAGCCAGAACCATAAACCGGGAGACCATCTTCAAGGGGCGAACCTTTGGGCGGCTGTTTTTCTGCAGCTCCTTTTCAGGCAGGACAATGATATTCTCCTTTTTCGGCTTGCTTTTCTCTGTCTGCGGCTGTCTTTTAGGCTCAAACATCGAAAAATCGTATGCTGCATTGCGAGCTGCCATTCTTTTCAAGTCCTTTCTTTGATGAATCTTCCAATATCCCAGCCGCTTCTTCCAGCAGAAATACCGGATGCTCCGCCGGATATACCCGGCCGCTGTATCCCATTCAAAGCAGAATCGACATTTTTGTCTTTCCCATTTCCTGCTTTTTACATTATTTCATCTCTCAGCTTTATACACACCCGCAGTCTTGCGCTCCGGGCTCTGGGGTTATATTCCAGTTCCTTTTCCGATGGAGCCAGACCCTTTTTATACAAAAGCTCGGCTCTGGGCTTCCTGCCGCATACACATACCGGGAAATCCGGCGGGCATGTGCAGCCTCGGCACCAAGAGGCCATTCTCTGCTTTACAATGCGGTCCTCCAGCGAGTGGAATGTGATGACCGCCAGCCTGCCCCCTGTTTTCAGAAGAGAAAAGGCTGCATCCAAACCGGCGGAAAGATGATCCAGTTCTCCGTTTACCGCAATACGAAGAGCCTGAAAGGTCCTGCGCGCCGGATGGCCCTGCTCCCGGCGAACGGCGGCGGGCACGGACGCTTTTATGATCTCCGCCAGCTGCAGGGTGGTCTCAATAGGCGCCTTTTCCCTGGCCGCCGCGATCCCCCTGGCAATGCTCCTTGCATTCCGATCCTCGCCGTAGCGGCTGATGATCTCTGCCAGCTGCTGCCATGTGAGCGTATTGACCAGCTCCTTAGCCGAAACACCCTCCCGGCTCATACGCATATCCAGAGCCGCGTCGTGGTGATAGGAGAATCCTCTCTCCGGCGTATCCAGCTGATAGGAGGAAACGCCTATATCCAGAAGGATCCCATCCACAGCAGAAAAGCCCTCTTCCCCGGCCACCGACACCATCTCGGAAAAATTAGCCCGGCGGACCACCGAACGGGGATTCCCGGCAAAACGGCGCGTCACCGTCTCCACCGCATCGGGATCCTGGTCGATGGAAAGAAGCCTTCCTGTAGTCAGCCCTTCCAGTATGGCGGAAGAATGGCCGCCCCCTCCGGCCGTCCCGTCGATATAAAGCCCATCGGGACGTACCGCCAGAGAACGGATGGTCTCGTCAAACAAGACCGGCTTATGATTGAATTCCAAATCTGCGGCCTCCTTCCGGAATCAGAGCCCAAGCTCGTCCATAGCCTCCGCAATGCTTTCCTGGGTGAGGGAGGCATTAAAGACGGCCCAGTTTTCGGCATCCCAGATTTCAGCGCGGCGGGAAACGCCTACAAAAGCGATATCCTTCGTCAGCCCCGCATGGTCGCGCAGATGCTGGGGAAGCAAAATGCGCCCCTGCTTATCCGGTTCCACCTCGGCGGCTCCGGCAAAAAAGTAAAGCTGCAGCTGCCTGGCTTTGCTCATAGGCATAGCCATGATCTGCTCCTGAAGCTTTTCCCATTCCTTAGGCGAGAGGACGAAAAGGCTCTTTCCCATTCCTTTTGTGACATAAAAACGTTCGCCGAGATCCTCGCGGAATTTCGACGGCACAATCACGCGACCCTTCGGGTCAATGGAATGTTGGTATTCACCAATCAGCATTTCGGCCTCCACTTTGTGGAATAAGCATCCACTTTCCACCACCTAATGGTTAAATTATAGCGTACTCCATTTTAAATTGCAACAACAATTTTCCAATTATGTCAACTGCGCAAAATGAAACTTTTTCCAGCAAAATTCGGCATTTTTCTCTTTCTGAGGGAGCGCCGGGAAGAACTCCCTCTGTCCTGTTTCTTTCACGCAAAAAAGCCGCCGCATCCCACAGGGGATGCGGCGGCTGAAACATACTTCAGTTCTGGCCGGATTTCTGAGATGCCTTGATATTCTGCCGGGTCTGGCGAAGCTCCGCCAGATTGGCGGCCAAGCCCTCATCCGTCCTGCGCATGAGGTCATCGATATAATCGTTGGAAGCTTTTCGCATTTCTCTGAAACGAACCTGAGCCTGGGAAAGCATCTCGTTGGCCTTCTGCTGAGCCTGCTTTACGATTTCGTTCTGATTCACCATGGCCTTGGCCCTCTCCTCCGCCACGCGGACTATCGTCTCCGCCTCGCGCTTGGCGTCGCTGATGATTTGGGAACGGTCTGCTACGATCGCCTTGGCCTGGCGTATCTCGTTGGGAAGGCTGTCCCGTATTTCCCCGAGGATCTGCTTCACCTCATTGGCATCCAGCATAATATGCCCGCGGGTAAGCGGAGGGCTCCAAGCCTTTTCCACCATCTCAAACAGTTCCTCGATCAATTCTTCCGCATTCATGAATCCTTCCCCCCTGTGTAAAGTCTCTCCCGGATATCCTCCAGAATCTGAGGAGGTACAAAGTCGGAAACATCTCCGCCGAAGCTGGCGATATCCTTCACAATACTGGAGCTGAGATACATATTGTCTGCCCGGGTGGTCAGAAAAATGGTTTCCAGCTCATTATTCAGCTTTTTATTGGTCAAAGCCATCTGGAATTCATATTCAAAATCCGTTACGGCGCGCAGGCCCTTCACAATAGCGCTTACGCCGCGTTCCCTCGCATAATCCGCCAGCAGGCCCCGGAAGCCCACCACCTCAACACAGGGAATATCCTTCACACATTTTTTCAGCAGATGGATCCGCTCTTCCACCGTGAACATGGTATGTTTTGCAGGATTCACCATTACGGCCACGATCACATGGTCAAAAATCTTCGTAGCCCGCTGGATAATATCCATATGCCCCAAGGTAACGGGGTCAAAACTGCCCGGGCAGATCGCTGTCCTCATTTCCTCACGTCCTCACATCGATAGAGTGTCACCAGGATTTTACCGTAACGGTAATCCCGGATTTTGGAAAAACGGCCCACATTTTCCGGAAGCCCTTCATCGGACGGATGCTCGCAGAAAATACTTCCGCCCGGATTCATATGCTCCTCCACAAGAGGCAGGACCTTCTCCAGAATGCCTTGGCGGTAGGGCGGATCCAGAAACGCGATATCAAACCGTTCCCGCGAAGAGGCGATATACGCTTCCCCTTCCGCCCGGATCAGCCGCGCCCGCTCCATAAGGCCGGCGGATCGGAGGTTTTGCTCCGCCACACGAATAGAGTCCTTGGATACATCCACCATCACGGCCTGCGCAGCGCCCCGGCTCAGGGCTTCTATTCCCATCTGACCCGAACCCGTAAACAAGTCCAGCATCCGGCGGCCCTCTATTTCAAACTGGATCACACTGAATACCGCTTCCTTGATCCGCTCGGGCGTCGGGCGGACAGCCTCGCCCTCCGGCGCCGCCAGTCTCTTCCCCCGCGCCGTTCCTGTGATGACTCTCATATATTGCACCTTATCTCTAAAAATCTTGGTTTCATTATCACATTAATAGAAGAGATTGTCAACCCGTAAATGGCTCCCCTCCGCTTTCCGGCTCCCTATTCGGCGCCTCCTCCGGGTGGTAGTGCCTATAGACTGCCTCCGCAGCTGGCCGGTTCATACCCGGCGCGCCTGCGAGCTCCTCCAAATCTGCGTTCCGAATCGCCTGCACCGTGCGGAAGGACTTCAGAAGAGCCTTGGCCCGTGTTGTGCCGATGCCGGGGATCTCAAGCAGAGAGGAATGGATGGTATTCTTCTTCCGCAGCTGCCTGTGATATCCGATGGCAAATCTGTGCACCTCTTCCTGCAGAGAACTCACCAGCGTAAAAGCCGAACGGCTGGAGGTGATGGAGATCTCTCCCCCTTCGGCTGTAATAGCCCTTGTGCGGTGCTTATCGTCCTTCACCATGCCGAAAAGAGGAATATCATATCCCTTCGCTTCCAGCACGGGACGGACGGCGGAGACCTGGCCCTTGCCGCCGTCCAGCAGAATAAGATCCGGCAGAACGCCGAAGCCTTCCGCCGTCTCCGCCTTCTGGAATTCCTCCAGACGGCGGAAGATCACTTCCCTCATAGAGCCGTAATCATCCTGCCCCTGGACGGTCTTGATCCGAAATTTTCGGTAATCCTTTTTGGAGGGCCTGCCGTTTTCGAACACCACCATGCCCGCCACATTCTCGCCGCCGGCCAGATTGCTGATATCATACGACTCGATCCTCTCCGGGGGATGATCCAGCCCCAGAAGACGGGCCAGCTCGTCCAGGGCGGCAGTCTCATGCATGGTGCGGCCCACTGCCTGAGCCACATGCTCTGCGGCGTTGGAACGGCACATCTCCACCAG
>URRG01000014.1 GCA_900550095.1 uncultured Oscillospiraceae bacterium | reverse complement strand
CGGAGACGAGGACGTCCAGCCCGTATTCCCGGGCCTTCCGCTCCGCCTTTTCCGGAAAGATATCGCACAGGGCCGTTATTTTGCACCGCTCCGGGAACTGCAGGTATGCTCCGATGTGGGCGGCGGATATGTTGCCTGTTCCGATAATAGCTGCCCGAATCATGATGGATCCTCCTTTTCGTTCGCCGGATTCCCTCCGCCGCGCCCTGAGGGAACGGCGGAGCCCGGCCTTTCGCCGCTTGCAGCCGTAACGCCGCCCCATAGTTTAAGGAGGGATGGAGAGAAGCGTTTTTTGCCGGAAAGGCCCGGCCCCCTGCCTCTGAAGAAGGGCGGAACGGATCGAAAAGCGGTGCGAACGATTTTTCTGTGTATCACCACTATACCACAATATGGATCGCATTTTCCCGGCGTTTTTAGGGGAAGATCACGCGATTTCAGTTTCTGTTTCGACGCGCCCGGCCCACAGAAGAGGCGCTCCCGCTGCCCGCCCGGAATACGGAAAAGGGAATGGGGAAAGAGAGCGCCCGCCAGACTCCGGGTGTCTGGGGAGGCGGCCCCGGGTCTTTACAGCCCTCTGTGGAGGAGCCTGTACTGCCCCGGCGGCACGCCCACATATTTTTTAAAGGTGCGGCTGAAGTTGTTGCAGTCGCCGAAGCCGGCCCCCTCGCAGGCATCGTTTACCTGCGCCCCCTTTGCCAAAAGGATTTTAGCCAGGGCGATCTTCTTCATCAGGATGTAATGGTATAGAGAGGCGCCCGTCTGCTCTCGGAACCGGCGGTTCAGATAGGAGGCGTCCACGTGCAGCTCCCGGGCCAGTTCCGCCACAGTCAGGGGGGAAGAAAGGGAGCGGTCTATATACTCCATGGCTTCCTCCACGAAGGGGGAGAGGGGCTGGGGCAGGGAAAGGGTCCTTTCAAAGGCCCGGTTGGCCAGGGTCAGCACCCGGAGAAGGAGGGAAAGGGCCTCCGCCTCCCAGAAGGCGGGTCTTTCCTCCATAACGGAAAACAGTCCCATACCGGCGCGGATATAGGCTTCCAGCTCTCCGCCCTGCAGGAGCACGGCGTTTTTCTCCCCGGCCCGGCGGTTTAAAAAGCAGGAGAGCAGACTGCGCCCTTCCAGGGGCAGGCCCTGGACCACCCTGGGATGGAAGTGCACCACAAGCCGCTCGTAGGGCAGGGAGGGATCCGGGGCCGCTCTGTGGACCTCGCTGGAGTGAAAGGCCAGCAGGCTGCCCCTTTCCAGGGTGTAGCGGGATCGTTCCACGAACACATCCGCCTTTCCCTCCAGAAAAAGGAAGAGCTCATAGTCCTCATGAAAGTGGAATTCCCCCTGAGGGGAAGAAAAGGTCCGCCGATGCTGAGGGAGGATATCCTGGCTGAGATCCGCCTTCAGGCCGTTTCGTTCTTCCAATTTGCCGGGGTTCATGGACGTTTTCCTCCTTTTTCACTAAAGGCCTTCTCCCAGGGGAACTCTGCGCATTCTCCCGGAGACGTTTGCCCGGGCCTTTCCCGGCCTTTGGGAAGGAACAGGGGGAGAAGGGCGGAGAGGCTCAGGAAATCCTCCTCCCAGGAGGCGTGGTAAAAGGCGGAGAGATTTTCGCCGCTGTATTCCACCTCTTTGGAAAAGGCTTTGGCGTTCTGAACCGTTTCCTCAAAGGAAGAGGGGCCCGCCGCGTCCAGCAGGGAGACGAGAAAGAAAGCCGCTGCGGCCAGCTTGGCTTTCGGCAGAAGCTCCCCGTCGAAAAAGGATTTCATCCAATAGCGGTATACGAAATAGGAAAGGAGATTTTCATAGGCCCCGGCGTTTTCTGTTCCATCCGGCGGAAGGGGCGGCGCTTTCCGTCCCTTCGGACGCAGGAGAAGGCCGTCCCGAAGGGACAGCAGGCGTCCGGGCCATTCCGCTTCTAAGGGCTCCAGACCGGCGAAAAAGGTGAGAAGCTTTCCCGCCGTGTCCGCGGGCGCAGGGGTGTTTCGGGTTTCGAGGGGCCGCGCCGGGCGAGGCAGGAGCGCAGCGTTCCCTTGGGTATATGCTTCCGAAAGGCAGCGGATTCCGGAAACGTCCCCTTCGTCCAGGAGATCCTGAAGCTCCGCCCCGAAGGAAAGGAGAAGGGCGCACCGTTCCCCCAGGGACAGACCCTTTGCCTCCAGCAGGGAGAAGGCCGTTTCCCGGGAAAAGAACAGAGCGCCGAGAAGCGGCAGTTCTTCTTCCGGCACGGGCTCCTCTTTTTCCTCCCGGGATTCTTCCTCTGCAAAGGGGAAGGGCCCCTTTTCCCCCAGGATCAGCCGGGCGGCTTCCTCGCAGCAAAGGCCCAGCCCCGATTCCCGCAGGGGGCCGAACCATTCATGAAAGCGGGGGTGCTCCCGGCAGATTTCACAAAGGCACCCTTCTCCTTCTTTAAGGATCAGTTCACAGAGGTTTTCTTCCGTGAGAAAGGGGCACCGGTCTCCTGCGGCAAGGCGGAAGGAAAAGGTCTCTCCCCCTGCTTCCTCTTCCGCCCCTGTTTCCGGCCCGGTATCCCCGCCGCCGGTACAGCCCGGGGAAGGGATCTGCGGCTCCATGCAGGCCCTGAGCTTTTCCCCCAGAGGGCCGGGCATACGGCTGTAAAGTTCCCGGGCGTCGGGATCTATATCGATTTCCCATCCGGCGCAGCAGGTGTCTCTGCAGGCGGAGGCAATGCAGCGGAAAGAATCGTAGTAAACGGGTTTTCGGATACGCATGGGAGGACCTCCTTGCTGTTTGGCTGTGAATGGGGCGGGGAGAGCCCCGCGTCCCGCATCCCGCGCTCGGTGCCCGGCGTCCGGCGGGCGGCTGTTTTCCGTCTTTCCGGAGTTTTGGGCTTACGGGTTCCCGGCTTCCCGGCTTCTCGGCTTTCCGGTTTTCAGAGAGGAGTCCGGCTCCGGTTCTCCTGCTCTCTTACTCTCTTGCTCTCCAGCCCTTTTGGAACCTCCTGCAAACAGCCTGCGGATGGGGAGAAGGAAAAAAGGAGGCTTCGGGCGGGCCCGACGCCTCCTTTTTTATAGAAACGGGATGTATTCCGCCTGTTTCCGGCAGGCGGCCTGAGGGGACCGGGCCGCGCCGGTGTCCCGGCGCAGAAGCTGGGGCATCAGAAATCCATTTTGTTCATCACCAGGCCCGTAATGAGCTTGGGATAAAAATAGGTGGACTTCTGGGGCATTTTTTCCCCGGCTGCAGCCACGTCGCGGATCTCGGCGACACGGGTGGGGTTCAGGATAAAGGCGCACTGGCTCTTCCCCTCTTTTACGGAGGATATAGCCTCCTCAAAGGAACGGGTATAGGTCAGGTTGATCTGTTTAGCCATATTCTCCGCGTCGATGCCCAGCGCCTTTTCCAGAACAAGGCTGTGAAGGACGGATACGTCCAGCCCCTGGGAGGCGGCGCTTTTGCCGGGAAGGATCTTTTCCATCACAGAGACGTCCTTCAGCACGAGAAGCGCCCATTCGTCCCCGCCGCCGTAATAGCCGAAGGCCTTTTTCCCTTCGGCGTAAAGGCCGGAGAGAACAGTTTCCATGCCGGAAACGTCCCCGCGGCGCTGGATCTCGAAGTCTCCGGCGCAGCTTCTGAGAAGGGCTTCCCCGTCGAAATCGGGCAGATCCCGCACCAGCCGGTGGGTGGGGAACACCACGAGCCCGTCATGCTCCATATCCACCAGCATCATCATCACGTAATCTGCTTCCCCGCCCTCGGGGCAGAGGCCCTCTTCATGACACCAGTTGCGGAAGTTCACAGCCGTCTCATAGCGGTGGTGGCCGTCTGCAATATAGAGCTTCCGTTCTGCAAAATCCTCACAGACAGCGGCTATGGCCACCGGGTCGTTCACCACCCAGAGCCGGTGGACGACGCTCCCATCGTCGAATTCGTGCCGGGGCGTACAGGCGGAGAGGCGGTCAATCCGGGAAAGGGTCTCATGCTCCGGATCCATATAGAGGGAGTAGATCTGGCTGAAATTGCAGTGAGTGGCTTTCATGAGGTTAAAACGGTCCGTCTTGGCCTTGCTGAGGGTCTCCTCGTGGGGGAGCACCACGCCTGTGCTGAAATCCTCCACCTTGACCCGGGCGATAACACCCTTGACCCGTTTCGTTTCCCCATAGGCGGAAAATTCCTCTTCATAGATATAGAGGGCGGGATCCCTGTCGCACCGGAGGATTTCCTCCTGAAGCCAGGCGTCCAGCACACGGGAGGCTTCCGCATAGGGATCTTCTCCCTCCCGGGGCAGTTCCAGGCGGATCACGTTGAAGGGATTCTTTTCCAGATAGGCGGCGCGCTGTTCGTCGCTTATGATATCGTAGGGCGGGCAGGTGAGCTCCAGGGGGGAGCCTGCCTTATCCGTGTAGCGGAGAGCGCGGAAGGGTTTCAGTTCAGCCATGATACATCACTCCATACAGTCAGATTTTGAGGATTTTTGAAGGCGTTTTGCGCCTGCTGCTTTTTCTTTGACTTCCTTGCTTTCTTTTTGTGCCGGATCTCTGCGTATACCTGCCGCCCGAACCGGCAGCCGGGATTTTGCGGGATCCGGGCTGGTCGGACGCCGCCTCCGCGCCCCCGCTTGTCCCGGGAAGCCGCCGGGCCCGTTTTCAGTGCTTTCATCGCTTTCAGGAGGCGGGCCGCCCAGGGAGCGCATGGCTTCTGCAGAAATGCAAATATACGGGTGTACAGGTATGCAGATATGCAGGTATGCAGATATGCGGATATACGAAGATGCGGGGATACAAAGATACAGGCACCGGTATGGCCGGCGGCAGGCGGGCGGTCGTGCCGCATACCCAGGGGCTGCAGCCGCGCCGCATAGGGGAAGCGGTTTATCCACATTTTACCGAAGTAAAGGAGAAAGGTCAATGCGCCGTTCTACAAAATCCGCACTGCGGGGGCCGTAATTTTTCACAAACTGCCTGGATTTAACACTTTGTTCATATTTTTATCACGTTCCTATCACGTAAGATTGATAAACTGAGGCTTGCATTGGACTGTGAAATTGGTTATTATGATACATAGTCCAAATTTTATTTCAGTTTTGAAAGGGTTTTACTGCCAATTTGTATAAATCAGGAGAACGAGCATGCAGAAGGAAGGGACCCTTTGAAAAATACTGAAAGCATTCCGGGTGCCCGGTGCGGCGCAGACCTGCGGGCCGCGGGATGATCCACTATGAAACTAGGGAGGAATCACAATGATTGAGGTCCGTAACCTCACAAAACGGTACGGCGCCAATATGGCGCTGGATCATGTGAGCTTTTCCGTTGAGGAAGGCAGCATTGTGGGATTCCTGGGGCCTAACGGCGCCGGTAAATCCACTACAATGAATATCGTCACGGGATATCTTTCCGCCAGCGAAGGCGAGGTCACCGTGGGCGGCCATTCCATTCTGGAGGAACCCGCAGAGGTCAAGAAAATGATCGGCTATCTTCCGGAACAGCCCCCGCTGTATATGGATATGACGGTCCGGGAATATCTGGATTTCATGTATAAGCTGAAGAAGGTCTCTCTTCCGAAAGAGAAGCATATCCGGGAAATCTGCGCGCTTGTGAAGATCACCGAGGTATACGACCGCCTTATCGCTAACCTTTCCAAGGGCTATAAGCAGCGCGTGGGCATCGCCCAGGCCCTTCTGGGGAACCCGCCTGTGCTGATTCTGGACGAGCCCACCGTGGGCCTCGACCCGAAGCAGATCATCGAGATCCGGAACCTTATCAAGAACCTGGGCAAAAACCACACGGTCATCCTCAGCTCCCATATCCTGCCCGAGGTGCAGGCGGTGTGCGAGCGGGTGATCGTGATCAACCGGGGCAAGATCGTGGCCGACGGCACCCCCGACCAGCTGGGCCACGACCTGACCACCGACCATCGGATGATCGTCCGCATTGAGGGCCCGGAACGGGAGATCGCCGCCGGCCTCAAAAATGTAAACAATGTGACGGATGTGCAGATGCTGGGCGAAAAGGAGCCCGGGGTGTTTGAATACAGCGTGGAAGGCCCCGAAGGCAAGGATATCCGCCGGGATCTGTTTGCGTTCTGCTCCAGAAAGGGCGCGCCTCTTCTGGCTATGCGCAGCACGGATCTGACTCTGGAGGAGGTCTTCCTCCATCTGACGGATGAAAGCTATATGAACCGGGTAAAGAAGCTGCAATCCGGCCCTAAAGCCGTCGAGCCCGGGAAGGAAGGAGAATCCGCATGAGCGCTATTTTTAAACGGGAACTGAAATCCTATTTTTCGTCCCCCATCGGCTATGTGTGCGTGGGCGCTATCCTGTTCCTGTACGGATTGTTTTACTATATGGTGATGCTGAACCGCAGATCCGATTATATTGGAACACAGGTATTCGGCAGCATGTTTACCTGGGGCATGATGATCATTCCCATCATCACCATGAGAAGCCTCAGTGAAGAGCGGAAGAACAAGACCGACCAGGCCCTTATCACGGCGCCGGTGAGCGTGACGGGGATCGTATGGGGCAAATTCACGGCGGCCTTCGGCGTGTATTTCATCGCCACCACCCTGGCCCTTCTCCCGGCTATTGTGATCGGCATGTATGCTTCCCCCAGCTGGGGCCTGATCTTCGGCAATTATCTGGGGAGCCTGCTGTACGGCGCGGCTATGATCTCTATCGGCGTGTTTCTCTCTTCCCTTACGGAAAGCCAGATCATCGCAGCCATCACCACCTTCGGCGTGAGCATCATCCTGCTCATGATCGATTCCCTGGCTGGTTCGGTAGGGGGCTTTATGGCGCAGGTGGTTTCCTGGATCTCCTTCCAGGCCCGGTATTCGCCCTTTACCACTGGTACATTCAACGTTTCCAGCATCGTGTTCTTCCTCAGTGTTGTAGCAATCTTTAATTTTGTTACGGCCAGAAGGCTTGAGAGCAGAAGATGGAGCTAAACGAGAGGGAGGGAAAACGAAATGTTGTTTAAGAAGGAAAAGGACGGCTTCGAGAAAGAGATGAAGGAAGCCGTTTCCGATGGCGCCGCTGAGGAAGTAAAGGACGCGGCGGCAACGACGGCAGAGGAAGACGCGGAGGGTTCCGCGGTTCCCGCAGAGGGCGGAAAAAAGGAAAAAAAGAAAAAGGGCGGAAAAAACGGGCTGAACAGCCCGAAATTCAAGCACGGCGCTGCAGCCACAGGGCTGACGGCGGGGTTCATCGTGATCGTCATCCTGATAAACGTGGTGGTCGGCATCCTTGGGGAAAGGTTCCCCTCCATCAACGTGGATATGACGAAGTCGGGCTCCAACACCCTTTCTGAGGATGCTTTGGAAGTTATAGACAGCGTAAAGCAGAAGACGGAGCTGTATTTGATCGGCTCGGATTCAGAACTTCAGCGGTACGAGATGTATATTCAGCTTCAGAATATGATGGACAGGATTGTGGAGCGCAACAGCAACATCTCTTTTGAGAGGGTGGATCCGGTAGACAACCCTGGTTTCATGTCGAACTATACGTCTGAAAACCTCTCTTCTGGGGATGTTTTGGTCCGAACGGAAAAACGGTACCGTATAATAGATTCCTACACGTTGTTTCCTGTTATGCAGGATTCCACAACGGGCCAGCAGTCTCAATATAATGATTCCAGCGCTGCCCTGGCCAACGCTATCAGCGCCGTGAACTCTGAGGCCATGCCGGTGGTCGCCGTGGATACGGGCCATACGCCGCTGATGTCGGTGGATGATTTCACCGCAGAGCTGGAGAAGAACAATTTTGAGATCAAGGAGTTCAATCTGCTGACAGACGATATTCCCGAGGGAACGCAGGCGATCATCCTGCCGAGCCCCAGCGCGGATCTGACAGAGGCAGAGGTGGAAAAGGTGAGCGATTACCTGAACGACGACGAGACCTCTGAATTCCGGAATCTGGTGGTTCTCTATACGCCGCAGATGACGGAGATGCCTAACCTGAAGGGCCTGATGAACGAATGGGGGCTGGACGCAGTTCCTCAGTCGGAGGTAACGGCCACCAGCGATGGGAGCTATGTGCAGTATAAGGATTACCTGATCGCCAATATCACGGACGATGTGGATCTGGGAGGGCAGACCTCCTACGGATACCTTCTGGCGCCGATAGCGAGCCCGGTGGAAGTCTTGTGGGACGGGCGCAACGAGGTGTCGACGTCTGTGCTGATGACGTCCCCTGAAGATGCGGAGCGTATGGTGTACAACGAAAAGAGCGGTGAGATGGAGAAAGCGTCCTCCGGGCAGGAGACCCTGATCGCCATGGGAACGAAAATGTATAAATACGCCAGCAATTCTTACCGGAATTCCAACGTAGTGGCAGTGGGCTGCGGACTTTTTGTGGACGGAAGCTTCCTCAGCGCTTCGGCCTTCTCCAATAAGGATTATGCCATCGATCTCTTTAAGTATCTGACCAATACCACTGGTTCCACAGCGGCGGTGGCCAGCAACAAAGTGGAGCTCTATGCGCAGGATATCACCATGAGCGAGGCGGAAGCCAAGGGCTGGGGCCTCTACACCTTCATGATCGGCATCCCGGTTGCCTTCCTTGTGGTGGGCGTTGTGGTCTTCTTGAAGAGGAGGCACCTGTAAATGAAGAAAAACACCCGCAATCTGCTGCTGGTCCTGGGGCTTGTGGTGATCCTGGGAGCCGCGGTTTTGATTCTGACCCTTACCGGCGGGCAGGAGGGGGAGGGAAGCTCCTCCTCCACCGCTTCCACAGAGCTGATTTCCCTGATTTCAAAGGAGGAAAAGGATCTCTCTTCTGTGAAGGTGACAAACGAAAACGGCTCTTATACCATCAAGGTAACGGAGCAGGAGAAGGAAAGCTCTTCCTCCTCTGATGAATCTTCTGAGACGGCCTCTTCCGAGGCGGAACCCGAGATGGAGTATATCTATTCCATCGACGGCGTGGACGAATCGGTGGCCAACACCGACCGGATGGAGACTGCCGCGGCGGTAGGGCTTTCCCTGAACGCGACCCGGAACCTGGGCGAACAGGAAAACCTGGATGAATTCGGACTTACCGAACCAGCCTCCACTGTGGAAGCGACCTATCGGGACGGTTCCACAAAGAAGATCTACATAGGCGGTTCCGTGGCGGGAGGCTCCGGCGGCTACTATGTGATGGTGGAAGGGGACGGCAACGTCTATACCGCTTCCTGCAACGACGGGCTCTTCCAGGGATCCGGCTACTATGTGAAGACCACCATGTTCACATTGGAAGCAGATGAAACCACGGGCCTGATCTATGCCACCCATATAAAGCTTTCCGGTACAGAGATGCCCGAACCCATTGAGATCGAGGGGGACGACAGCTACGTTTATCATCTGGTATCCCCCAAGAAGGCAGAGGCGGACAGCGAAGAAGTGCAGGCCATCATGGACGGTCTTTCCTCCATCAGCGCCACCAATGTGGCCAGCCCGGATACTTCTGAGGAATCCCTGAAAAAATACGGTCTCGACGAGCCCGCAGGCGTGATCGAGTTCACCGTGAAGGAGCAGGGAAGCTTCAAGCTTTCCGTTTCCGCCAAGAATGAAGACGGCACCCGCTACGCCCTTTTGGACGGCACGAAGGCCATCTTCATCATCAATGATTCCGATGTTTCCGCCTGGCTGGGAAGAACTGTCCTGAGCCTGCAGAGCACCTTGAACCTGATGCCCATGATCCAGGATATCAAGACCATGACTCTGACGGTGGACGGCAAGGAATATTCCTTCCGGCTGGAAAGGGAAGAGGATCCTGAGAGCAGCACGGAGGACAAGACGGCCTATACCTATAAGGTCTTCAATAAGGATAACAAAGAGCTGGATTACGAGGAGAACTTCAAGCATTTTTACCGCAGCTTTATCACCAACTATATCATCGAAGACTACAGGGATATGCCCGAAGGGGATCCCTATGTGACCTGCACTTACACCTACTTTGATTCCGATGAAACCAACAGCATCGCGTTCTATAAGGTTTCCGACCGCCGCTACTGCGTGGTGGAGGACGGCGACAACGTAAAGGGCCTGATCGACCCCACCTATCTGGAGCGCGCTGTGGAATATCTGGAGCTTCTGAACAACGGCGAGGAAGTGCCGGAGGTGTACTGAGCGGGGGAGATTCCTGAATTCGCAGATTGTTAAAAAACGGGTGCGGCACAGGCTGCGCCCGTTTTTGCTGCGCGCGGCAGCATTAATCTGCCGCCTGAGCGCCGGATTCTGCACAGGACGCGTTTCGTCTTCTTTTCCTGTTGAACCGGCTTCAATTTGCCGGAAAAATATGCTATACTAAATGTGTTTCCGCAGTTTTCAGCGGAGAAGGGAAGCTTTCGCGCCTGTCCTAAGGGCGGCGGATATACAAACGGAGATGTTTCAGGCGGCCTGCAGGCGTGAAGCCGAAGCGGCATGGGCCGGAAAAAAGAGCCGCGTGAGGGCGTCTCACAGCGGAAGAAAATACGACGGGGACGGTTCCGGGAAAGAGGAAAAGGAAATGTCTGAGATCACACAGGCGAAACGGGTTGTTGTGAAGGTGGGGACCTCCACCCTTACATATGAAAACGGGAAGCTCAACCTGCGCAGGGTGGAGTCTCTCTGCAAGGTGCTGACGGATCTGCAGAACGCCGGCAGGGAGATCATATTGGTGACCTCCGGGGCGATCGGCGTTGGCGTGGGCAAGCTGGGCCTTCGGGAAAGACCCAGAGAGACGGAAAAGAAGCAGGCGCTGGCCGCTGTGGGCCAATGCGAGCTGATGTTCATCTACGATAAATTTTTCGGGGAGTATAACCGCATGGTGGCGCAGGTGCTCGTGACGGGGGACGCCATGGAGCACCAGCAGAGCCGGAAGAATGTGGAAAACACCTTTCAGGAGCTCATCGGCATGGGGATCATCCCCGTGGTGAACGAAAACGACACCATGGCCATAGATGAGCTGGTGGGAAGCCATATCGGGGACAACGACACACTTTCCGCCATGGTGGCCTGCCTGGTCCAGGCGGATCTCCTTGTCCTCCTGACGGATATAGACGGCCTGTATACCGCCAATCCCAGAAAGGATCCGGAAGCCAGGCGGATTCCCTATGTGGCTAGGGTGACCGACGAGATACGGGCCCTGGCAGGGGGCGCGGGCTCCAACCGCGGAACGGGCGGCATGGCCACCAAGGTGCGGGCGGCGGATATCGCAGGCGCGAAGGGGATTCCCTGCTGCGTACTGAGCGGAGCTGCTCCGGAAAACCTCTACCGCCTCTTTGACGGCGAGCAGATCGGGACGGTTTTCGGCACAAATCGGGATTGAAAAGAGCTATACTGAATACGGGCAGCCGGATTTCTGTACCGGACGGCTGTATATGTGCGGCAGGAGGGGAAAATGAATATCGAGCTTGTGAGGCTGACGGGCGAATATAAGGAACAGCTGGTCGATATGCTGACGGAATGGAAGAGCGATATTCTGGAGCATCATACAAATATGTCCCCGTGGAAAATCTGGGCTGAGGATTTTCATGATTTTGAAAAATACCGGAAAAGCCTTGATACGAAGGAAGAGAACGAAAACGGCCGGGTCCCCGATACGACTTTGTTTTGTCTCGACAAAGACAGGAATATATTCGTGGGGGCCGTCAATATCCGGCATTATTTGAACGATGAATTGCTGCGTTCCGGCGGACATATAGGCGATGGGGTAAGGCCCAGCGAAAGAAGAAAAGGATATGCCACGGCGATGATCGCTTTGGCGCTGGACGAATGCAGGAGGCTCGGCATCCGTGAGGTCCTGATGTGCTGCAATAAGGAGAACGCCGGCTCAGCCAAATCCATCATGAACAATGGCGGAGTATTGGAAAATGAAATAGAAGAGGACGGGCATATTGAGCAGCGTTATTGGATCCGGCTATAGTCTATACGGCTGCAGGGCTCTCACACGCAGTACAGAACGCGGAGCGCAGGGCGCCGGCACGGGGGCAGATACCAAGCCTGCCGGGCTGCGGCATAAAGGGAGATCTCTCCATGGAAAGCCCTGCATAAGATGCACGGAGTTCCGCCGGGGATGCTGCCGGGAACAGGAACGGCTGAAAACGTAAAAGAACGGAGGCCGTCGGACATCGGACGATAAGCGGACGCCGCCGCGAAAGAGATCCGGAAGAAGCGCTGCGGATACCGGAAACAGAGGGCCCTTCCTCCGGGAGGAAGGGCTCCATACAGGAGGAAATGCTGATGACGGAGCTTCAAAAAATGGGAAGGCTGGCTAAAGAAGCTGCAAGGAAGCTGGCTTCTGCCGGAAGCCTGAAGGACAAAGCCCTTCTTGCCATGGCCCAGGCTATCGAAGAGAAGGAAGAAGAGATCCTCCGGGCCAATGAGGAGGATCTGAAGGCGGCCCGGGAGGGGGGGATGAAGCCCTCCCTTCTGGACAGGCTGGCTCTCAGCCGCAGCCGTATAGCCGCTATGGCGGAGGGGATCCGCCAGGTGGCCGCCCAGCAGGATCCCATAGGGGAGATCCTGGAAGGGAGCGTGCGGCCCAACGGCATGCGCATCCGCCGGGTGCGGGTGCCTCTGGGCGTGGTAGGGATCATCTATGAGGCCAGGCCCAATGTGACGGCGGACGCTGCCGTCCTCTGCCTGAAGGCAGGAAACGCCGTGATCCTCCGCGGCGGGAAAGAGGCTATCCGCAGCAACGGCGCTATTCTGGACGCGATGGCTGCGGCGGCGGAAAAAGCGGGGCTTCCCAGAGGCTCCATGCAGCTGGTGCGGGATACGTCCCGGGAATCCTCCCGGGAGATGATGGGTCTTACGGGCTATCTGGACGTGCTCATCCCCCGGGGCGGGGCCGGACTGATCCGCGCCGTGGTGGAAGGCGCGAAGGTGCCTGTGATCGAAACGGGAGTGGGAAACTGCCATTTGTACATCGACGAAAGCGCGGATGAACAGATGGCGGTGGAGATCGCCTACAACGGGAAAACCTCCCGCCCCTCCGTATGCAACGCGCTGGAAAAGGTGCTGGTGCATGAGAACGCCGCCGGGCGCATCCTGCCGGAGCTGGCTCGAAGACTTTCGGAAAAGAACGTGGAATTCCGATGCTGTGAAAAAAGCCTTTCTATCCTCAGGGAGGCGGGATTTGAGGCCGTCCCCGCCTCGGAAGAGGATTGGGACACGGAATACCTGGATTATATTCTGGGGATACGGGTGGTGAAGAACCTGGAAGAGGCCCTCTCCCATATAGCGGCTCACTCCAGCGGTCACAGCGAATGCATCGTGACGAGGGATTACGCCGCCGCCGCCCTTTTCACCGAGCGCGTGGATTCCGCCGCCGTATATGTGAACTGTTCCACCCGTTTTACGGACGGGGGCGAATTCGGCCTGGGGGCGGAGATCGGCATTTCCACTCAGAAGCTCCACGCAAGGGGCCCTATGGGAATGCGGGAGCTGACATCCTCAAAATTTATTATTGAAGGCAGCGGGCAGATCCGCTGACGCCGGGAGGTTTGGCAATGAAGCAGGACAACCGAAACCGCGAGGAGCCCGCTCAGGCCCTGAAGCAGGCCGCCGGAGCCGGGGAGCCGGAAAAAAACGCCTTTGTGCCGGAGAGCTTTTCGGCGGATTACAGGGGGCAGTCTTCTCTTCCCCTTCACAGGGAAGAAGAAGCCAGGGAGGCGGAACGGGCTGAGGAAATGGATAAGGAACTAGATGATTTCCTGCCGGAGGGCGAAAGCCTGCCTGAGGAAGAGTTCCTCACAAAATGGGGCCGCGAGCTGGAAGAAGCCGGCGAAGGCAGCGGGACCGAGGGGGAGGAAGCCCCTTCCGCCCTGCCGGAGGAAGCCGCCTCGGGGGCCGTTCCAGGAGCGGCGTCCGCCACGGCGCTCAGGCAGAGAAGACCCCAGGGCCGCCGGTGGTATGGGCTGCTGGCAGGCTCCGTTGTGCTTCTCCTGGCGCTGACGGGCGTGGTTTTTTTGGCATGGATGGCGGGCAGCAGCCTGCACGCCCGCTTTACAGACGATTCCCAGCTCAGGGCTTACGATGACTTTTTGATGCCCGTAGTCATGCTGGATCCGGAGCCGTTTGCCTCTCCCGACAAGGCGGGGAATACCTTTGTGCAGGAGGCTTCCCTGTGGAAGGCGATCCTGGACGACGGCGGGAGCCGGTATACCCAATACGACGACAACGGGCGGGTCATTATTCCTCTGGGAGACGTAGCCGCGGCCTGCGTTTCCCTTTTCGGGCCGGACAGAAACCTTTCCCCCGGTACGCCGGGCGAGGAATCCTTTTATACATACGATGAGGAGGATAACTCCTACCATGTGGCCCTTTTCAGCTCGGACAGCATGGTGACGCCCTACACGGAAAAATCCTATTCGGAGGATGGGAAAACCGTTCTCCGGGTGGGATACGTATCCCCCACGGACGAGTGGAGGACGGGCGGCTCTTCCTCCGGTTCCCCTGATTCCCCCAAGCCCACAAAATATATGGAATACGTTTTGGCGGAAAATCCGGATACGGGCGCGTCCTATATCTACGCCGTCCGTGCCGTAGAGGATTGACTGGGCGGCGGAAGATTGGGCTCTGTGCTTTTGCCCGCCGTTTGATTTGAAAATTCGGACCCTGCCGCGATCCCGGCAGGGTCCTTTTTTTGCGTCTGCCGCCGCCCGGCTCTCCTGGCGTTCAGGTGTTTTAGCTTCCCGGCCGGCAGGTTTCCCTGCCCCGTTTAGGGGGGCGAGGACAGCCGGACAAGTCCGGTCAGTTCCGCCGTTGGGGCGTTTGGATGTTTGGATGTTTAGGGAACCGGGCGTTCGGGCAGTTGGATGTTCGGGCAGGCTCCGCATCTTGAAATCTTTATACCTTCATACCTTCACATCAGAAGATACATCAGAGCTAAAAGAAGGCTGGGATCCCCTTTTTCTTCCATGACGAGAAGAAGCAGGATCAGAATGATGGTGCGGTCACTGTCCTGGAACAGAGCCTGAAAGATATCCGTTATTTCTCCGGACTGCGCTTCCGGGCTCCCTTCCTGCCCTTCCGGGAAACTGTTCGCTTCTTCTCCGCGGATGCCCCGGGCCTCCTGTTCCCGGCTGGAATGCGTCTCCGAATGAGGGCGGCCTGACTGTGGGATGCGGGGCCCGTTCCTGGAAGGGGAGGAAGGCTGCTCCCCCATTCCCCGAGTCTGGCTGTTTTTTTCCGGACTGTTGCGGTAGATGTATTCTCTCCCCGGGGGAACGGCGCCGGAAGAGGAGGCCTGCCG
>URRG01000013.1 GCA_900550095.1 uncultured Oscillospiraceae bacterium | reverse complement strand
TAGCCGTATGGGATCTGTATAACGAGGCTGCGGCCGACGCAGGCGAGATCGTCGAGTGCGTTTTCGAGGCCGCGCGGAACGTGAACCCCCGCCAGCCGCTCACAGCCTGCTGGCAGGCATGGGATCTTTCCGACATTGGCAGCTTCCACTGCTACATGAAGCCCGGCTCCGGCAATGCTTACGATCTCAACGGTCTGACCTTTGAGCAGGAAGTAAACCGTATGGTCGAGCTGGGCCGTCCCATTCTCTGCACGGAGTTCTTGGCCCGCTCCTTCGGGAACGAACTGGCAAACGTGCTCCCCATTTATGCGGAAAAACATATCGGCTGGTATCTGTGGGGCCTGTGTGCCGGCGCCGCCCAGTACCAGTATCCCTGGGGGTGGCCGGAGGGTTCTCCGGAGCCGAAGCGCTGGTTCCACTGCCTCCTCTATCCGGACGGGACCCCCTTCGACGCCTCCGAGGTACCTCTGCTCCAGAATTTCCAGTATCTCGGCTGAAGCCGGTTTCTACGCCTGTATACACACAGTCTCATAGTACATGCATCTCTGCAAATCTTCCCCAAAAGCAGCAGGAGCGGATCCTCTTGGATCCCGCTCCTGCTGCTTTCTGCATCCGCCCTCACGGCCCCCGGAAATCCGTATGGTCCCTGTGCCGCTTCTGTTCCCTCCACTGGGCTGGAGAAACGCCCTCTTCCTTTAAAAAAGATTTATAGAAAAGAGACGCCTCCGAATAGCCTACCTCAAAGGCGATCTGCGCGATCCCCTGTTCCGTATACAGCAGAAGCTGCCTGGCCTTTTGCAGGCGCAGGCGAGTCATATACCGGTGGATGGAGGTCTGATACTGCTTTTTGAAAACACGCCCCAGATAATCTTCGCAGTAACCGAATTCCAGAGCCAGTTCCCGCAGGGAAAGAGGATTGTCGAAATTCCGGGAAATATATTCCGCGATCCGGAACGGCAGCCCGCTGCTCTGCGCCCCGGATTCCTTTTTCAGCTCATAGAGGAGATACTGAAAAATGGTATTCTCATACACCCCCGCCGTCTCTATGCCGTTCCGACAGTCGTAAAGCTCTCGTATGAGCGGGAGAACGGTCTCTCTCCGGAAGACTCCCTCTATGGGGAGAAGTCCCGTGCCGGGGGAAGCCGCGTCCCTGAAGCTGCCGTCGAAATGAACGTAAAAATATTCCGGAGCGGGGGAGCCTTCCGGGCCCCTTTGCTGCAGGCCGCCTCTCTGGATATACCAGCCGTTCTCCCGCACGGAAACCGCCCTGCCGTCCTCTTCAAACAGCAGCTCGTTTTTCAGCACGAGAAGCAGGACGCTTTTTTCCCATTTCCTGGTCATATGATGCTCTCCCTGGCTGAAGCTGCGGAATTCGCACTCCGAAAAGACCGGATTCTCCAGCAGATCCAGGCAATACACAGCGCATCCCCCCAACACAATCCTCAACCGGGCCCCGCCGGCCAAAATACGCGGCCAAAAGGCGTCCGAAAGCCGGAACGCATTCCCCTTGGGCCTCCGTGCCCGCCTCTCCGCCGGAAACTAAAAAATCCGCCGGACGATACCAGCAGCCGCATGCTCCGGCCCGCCCGGCGGATCCGTTTATGATTTATTCCATCGCCTTAGAGTCCACTTCCGCCCGAAGCTTTTCCATAAACGCTTCCAGCGTCATGCTTCCAAGGTCTCCGGCCTTTCTTCCGCGGACAGAAACCTCTCCGCTCTCTGCTTCCTTATCGCCCACGACCAGCATATAGGGGATCTTCTGCAGCTGCGCCTCGCGGATCTTATAGCCGATCTTCTCGCTGCGCATATCCGCCTCAACGCGGAAGCCCGCCTTTGTAAGGGCTTCCTCCACCCGAGAGGCATACTCGTGATGCCGCTCGGAAATGGGGAGCACCTTCGCCTGCACAGGGGAAAGCCACGCCGGGAAGGCTCCCGCAAAATGCTCGGTCAGGATGCCGATAAAGCGCTCGATGCTGCCGAACACCACCCTGTGGATCATGATCGGGCGGTGCTTGGCGCCGTCCTCACCCGTATATTCCAGCTCAAACCGCTCAGGAAGCTGAAAATCCAGCTGGATGGTCCCGCACTGCCAGGTACGGCCCAGGCAGTCCGTAAGGTGAAAATCCAGCTTTGGGCCGTAGAAGGCGCCGTCCCCTTCGTTCACCTCATAATCGTATCCCAGCTCCGAAATAGCGGCACGCAGCGCATCCGTAGCTTCGTTCCAATCCTCAATGGCCCCCATGTGGTCCTCCGGCATGGTGGAAAGCTCGATATGGTAGGCGAAGCCGAACGCCCTATAGACCTTGTCTATGAGCCGGACAACCCCTTTGATCTCGTCTTTGATCTGGCTTTTCAGCATAAAGATATGGGCGTCGTCCTGCGTAAAGCACCTGACGCGCATAAGGCCGTGCAGGGCGCCGGAAAGCTCGTGCCGGTGCACCAGGCCCAGCTCTCCGATGCGCAGGGGCAGATCTCTGTAGGAGTGCATTTTCGTCTGGTATACCAGTATGCCGCCGGGGCAGTTCATGGGCTTGATAGCGTAATCCTCGCCGTCTATAACGGTGGTATACATATTCTGCTTATAATGGTCCCAATGGCCGCTGCGCTCCCACAGGGAACGGCTCAGGATAACAGGCGTGGAAATCTCCTGGTAGCCCGCTTCTCTGTGGATCTCCCTCCAGTAGTCGATGAGAAGATTCTTCAGGATCATACCCTTGGGCAGGAAGAAGGGGAACCCGGGGCCCTCGTCCATGATGGTGAAAAGCTCCAGCTCGCGGCCCAGCTTCCGGTGGTCGCGCTTTTTCGCTTCTTCCAGCATGGTCACGTACGCCTCCAGCTCCGACGCCTTGGGGAAGGAAATACCGTATACGCGCTGGAGCATCTTATTGTTTGCATCCGCGCGCCAGTAAGCACCGGTGCAGTTGGTAAGCTTAACGGCCTTAACCTGGCCCGTCGTCATCAGGTGGGGGCCTGCACAGAGATCCGTGAACTCGCCCTGCCGGTAAAAGCTGATCTTCTCCCCTTTGCCGGAATGCTCTTCGATCAGCTCCAGCTTATAGGGCTGTTTCTCCTTTTCCATAAGGGCCTTCGCTTCCTCCGGGGAAAGCTCAAACCGCTCAAGAGGCAGGTTTTCCTTGGCGATCTTTTTCATCTCGGCTTCGATCTTTTCCAGATCCTCCGGCGTCAGGGAGCGGGGAAGATCCATGTCGTAATAAAAGCCGTTGTCGATGGCGGGGCCGATGGCAAGGGCAGCCTCCGGGAACAGGCGCTTTACCGCCTGCGCCAGAATATGGGAGGTAGTATGCCAATAGGCGTGCTTTCCCTCCGGGCTGTCGAAGGTGAGGATCTCAAGCTCGCAGTCCTCCGTGAGGGGGGTGCGGAGATCCACCGCCTTTCCGTTCACCCGTCCGGCGCAGGCAGCCTTATAAAGGCCCGCCCCAATGGACTTTGCAACTTCCGCTACGGTGACGCCGCTTTCAAATTGACGGCTGTCGTCCCTCAGCTTCACTGTAATCATGCTCATACCGGGTTCTCCTTTCATACCTAACATAGTTTTATAGCTCGTTGTTACGCATATACGCATCCCCTCCGGATTTCCCGCAGCCTTGCCTGCAGCCTGAGTTTTCCGAGGGGAAACTCAGGCTGCATAAAGGGCGTCCCCAGCCGGGCACGGCGGCAAAAGCTCGGATGCAATAAAAAAAGCCTCCGCCCCATGCAAGGGGCGAAGGCATACAAGCATCCGCGGTTCCACCCTGATTCGGCACGGCTTTTTTCAAAAAACATAAAGCCTTTCCCATATTCGTGAAACAACGAACCCTGGCTTCATGCCGGAAAGCCGTCCCCTCCGGCGCCGGTAACGGCGGCTTCCGGCGCGCCTTATTTCAGCGCGCACTCCGAGGCGGTGCCCCCTTCCGCTTCCGCCGCCCGGTCTTACAGCCTGGGACCGGACTCTCTGTATGCAGAACTCTGCGAAAAAGGATTCCTCATCTGCGTTTTTTCTGCTATTTTATGAAAGAACTGCATTCCAGTTCTCTTATTTATGATAAATGTAACATCGCGGCTTGAAAATGTCAATAGCTCTGCAGAAAAACCGCAGTCTCCTGCGGTTTCCCCCTTCTGCCGGAAGAGCGCCCTGAAAAAAGGAAAACCTGGAAAACATATCCTTTTCCCCTCTCTGCCGTTATCTTGAGAAGAAATTTGGTGTTTTTATATATATTTCAACAAATTATACAGAAACAAAGGAATTTCCTTGACACAGAAGGGCGAAAAGTAATACAATTATTGCAGGATGCAGACGTTTGCATCCGCGGGATTAACGCACCCGGAATATTTTTTAAACTTTTCAGATTTCTGATATGCACAAAACCCCAGCAAAACCTGACCCGTTTGTGCGGATCAAAAATTACGCATTCCGGCTTTCAGCAGCCGGAAATGGTTGAATTATAAAAAAACAGAATATGCCTGCACAGGAAACCTTCTGTCTCCATGTGTTCATATACCTTTTCTTTATAGTTCACCGCCATTCATTATTCTGAAAGCATGGAATTTTATCGAAGGAGGTGCCGGCAAATTTTGGACCCTATTGTTGTAAACATCGTAGTAGGCGTCGTTTGCGCCGCTGCGGCAGGAGCCGCGGCATTTTTCGCAGGCGTGAACCACCGCAAAAAAACAGCTGAATTCGCCATCGGCTCCGCGGAGCAGGAGGCCAAGCGGATCGTCGGCGACGCAATAAAGACGGCGGAAGCAAAAAAGAAAGAAGCCGTTCTGGAAGGCAAAGACGAAATACACAGGCTGCGCAACGAAAGCGAACGGGAGCTCAACGACCGCCGCAAGGAGGTGCAGCGCCAGGAACGCCGGATCCAGCAGAAAGAAGAAAGCCTGGACAGAAAGCTGGAATCCCTGGAAGCGAAGGACGAGGTTCTGACCAACAAATGTAAACAAGCAGACGAGCGGCTGGCCGAAGCCGAAGCCGTCAAAAAAAGCCAGTTTGAAATGCTGGAGCGCATTTCCGGCTTTACCGTGGAACAGGCCAAGGAATACCTGCTCAAGAACCTGGAGGATGAGCTTACCCACGACAAGGCCGTCCGCCTGATGGAATTCGAGCAGCAGGCCCGCGACGAAGCCGAAAAGGCCGCCAGAGAGATCATCTCCATGGCGATCCAGCGCTGTGCAGCGGACCATGTGGCCGAGGCCACCATTTCGGTGGTCCCTCTGCCCAACGATGAAATGAAGGGCCGTATCATTGGCCGTGAGGGCCGGAATATCCGCGCCATCGAAACCATGACGGGTGTGGATCTGATCATCGACGATACGCCGGAGGCCATCACGCTCTCCTGCTTTGAGCCTGTCCGCCGGGAGGTGGCCCGCATCGCGCTCGAACGCCTGATCACAGACGGGCGCATCCATCCCGCCAGGATCGAAGAAACCATCGAGAAGGCCCGCCGCGAAGTGGAGGCCACTATCAAGGAAGAGGGCGAAAGGGCCGTTATCGAGGCCGGCGTGACGGGGATCCATCCGGAACTCGTCAAACTGCTGGGGCGCCTGCGTTACCGCACCAGCTACGGCCAGAACGTTCTGAACCATTCTCTCGAGGTCGCTTACCTTTCCGGCATGATGGCTTCCGAGCTGGGGCTCGATCCTACCGTCGCCAAGAGGGCCGGCCTGCTGCATGATATAGGCAAGGCTTTGGATCACGAGATCGAGGGCTCTCATGTGGAGATCGGTGTGGACGTGGCCCGTAAATACAAAGAGAGCGAAACGGTGGTGCACGCCATTCAGGCCCACCACGGCGACGTGGAGGCCAAAACAGTCATCGCCTGCATCGTTCAGGCGGCGGACGCCATCTCTGCCGCAAGGCCGGGGGCGCGCCGTGAAAACCTGGAAAACTACATCAAGCGCCTGGAAAAGCTGGAGGAAGTTGCTTCCTCTTTCGAAGGAGTGGAGCGCTGCTTCGCCATTCAGGCCGGACGCGAGATCCGCATTATGGTAAAACCCGATATCATCACAGACGACAAGATGGTCCTTTTGGCAAGGGATATCTGCACCAAGATCGAAAACGATCTGGAATATCCCGGTCAGATCAAGGTCAACATCATCCGGGAAAGCCGGGCTATCGAATACGCGAAATAAATCCTCTACCACATCACGATTCTGCAGCCAGAGGGAAACCGGATTTCCCTCTGGCTGTCTTCTTTACGCCAGCAAACACCGACGGCGCGCGCAAACGCCGGAGCCAGAAAGAAGGACTTCCCATGAACATTCTCGCCATTGGAGACGTGGTGGGCAGCATCGGCTGCCGCTTCCTGCGGGAAAAGCTTCCCGCTCTGAAAAAATGCAAAGGGATCGATCTTGTGATCGCCAACGGGGAAAATTCTGCAGACGGCAACGGCATTACGCCCGCTTCCGCCGACTTCCTTTTCAGCAGCGGGGTGGATGTGATAACAGCCGGCAACCATACCTTTCGTCGCAGGGAGAGCTATCCTCTTTTCGACTCCTGCGAGACGCTCCTGCGCCCCGCCAATTTCCCCTCCTCCGCCCCCGGCCGCGGCGTATGCGTCTACGATATGGGCCGTATTCAAATAGGAGTGGTCAACCTTCTGGGGGAAGTCTATATGGAGCCGATGGATTCCCCCTTCTTTACAATGGACCGCATCCTTCGGGAAGGACTCCCAAAAATCACGATAGTGGATTTTCACGGGGAAGCCACCGGCGAAAAAAGAAGCTTCGGCTTCGATTTCGACGGCAAGGTTTCCGCCGTATTCGGGACCCACACCCATGTACAGACAGCAGATGAATGCATCCTTCCGCAGGGCACGGGCTATATCTCCGATGTGGGTATGACAGGCACCGTCGATTCCGTCCTGGGTGTGAAAAAGGAGCTGGTCATTGAAAAGATGCGAAGCCGTATGCCGGTCCGGTTCGACCTGGCTTCGGGCCCCTGCCGGATGGACTGTATCCTTTTCTCTGTGGACGAAAAAACAGGAAAGACAACCGGTATAGAACGCCTTCAGATAAAATAGCCAAATGTTTTGCATTTCATATTGTAAATTCTCTCATTTTGCTGTATTATTAGAGTAGAATTCTGCCATATTCTGCGCAGTCACAAGTATTCTGATAAGGAGGCAGGCCGAATGGAGATTTTAAAAGTGTCATCAAAATCCGCACCTAATTCTGTGGCAGGGGCCGTCGCAGGCGTGATCCGCGAATCCGGTTCGGCAGAGCTGCAGGCGGTAGGAGCCGGAGCAGCAAACCAGGCAATCAAAGCCGTCGCCATAGCCCGGGGATATCTGGCGCCGGCAGGGATCGATCTGATCTGTATTCCCGCCTTTGCCAGCGTGGAAATCGACGGGGAGGAACGGACTGCGATCCGGCTGATCGTGGAATCCAGGTGACAGAAAAACCGGATTTCACAGAACACCTGCATATCCGGCGCTTCCAGGCAACTGGGAGCGCCTTTTTTATCCTCTTTTTCTTTGAATGTCAAAGAATTAAACGTTGAAGTCAGGGGATAAATATGCTATAATAACCGGGAAATGGTTTTCTAAACTGAAAGAATATGGGGAAGCCCGTATAAAGCGTATAACCGAATATATAAACCAAGGGAGTGTAGTGATACAGTGATTCAAGGTAACGAATTGCGCGATGCGCTGATCTCCGGCGCCAATGCTATTTTAAAGCATAAGACCCAAGTGGATGAGCTGAACATCTTCCCTGTTCCGGACGGAGACACAGGAACGAACATGAGCATGACTATGGGCTCTGCGGCCAAGGCTTTGGCCGATGCCCAGGGTCCCGCCGGCGAGATCGCCAAGATCGCCGCTTCTGCCCTTCTGCGGGGCGCCCGGGGAAATTCCGGCGTTATCCTTTCTCTGCTTTTCCGCGGCTTTTCCAAGGGCGTGGAAGGCAAAGAGGTCCTCAGCGGAACGGATCTGGCCGCTGCTCTGGGTATGGGCGTGGAAGCCGCTTACAAGGCCGTTATGAAACCCACCGAGGGCACCATTCTCACCGTTTCCCGGGTAGCCTGTGAAAAGGGCCGCGCCGCCGCCGAAATCGACGACGACGCCGTGTATGTGTGGAGCGCTATCTGCAAAGGCGCGGCTGAAGCGCTGGAGGAGACGCCCGAGCAGCTGCCTGTCCTGAAAAAAGCCGGCGTTGTGGACGCAGGCGGAAAGGGGCTCTGCCATATCTTCGACGGTATGATGAGCGTGTTCAAGGATCATGTGATCGTCACCAGCGAAGTGCCCGCCAGCAAGACCGACATGGCCAACGACGAGTTCTTCCGCAACGCGGCGGCTGAATTCGATCAGGAGATCCACTTCACCTACTGCACGGAATTTATAGTAGGCCGGGAACCCTCCTGCAAAAAAGATCCCATGGAGCTGCGCGCTTATCTGGAAGGAATCGGCGACTGTGTCGTGGTTGTGGACGACGACGAGATCATCAAGGTGCATGTGCATACGGAGGAACCCGGCAACGCTCTGCAGGCGGCCCTCGCCTTCGGCCAGCTTCTGACGGTAAAAATCGAGAACATGAAAGAGCAGCACAGAAAGGCCGCTGAAGAAAACGAGGCCAATAAGGCCAAAGCAGCCGCAGCTTCCATGGAACCCGCAGAACCCACGGAAGAAGTTGGGTTCGTAGCCGTCGCGGCCGGGGACGGCCTGCAGACGCTCTTTACCGATCTGGGCTGCACCCGTGTTGTGAGCGGCGGCCAGACCATGAATCCCAGCACGGACGATATTTACGCCGCCGTGATGGCTACTCCCGCCAAGACCGTTTTGGTGCTGCCCAATAACAAGAACATCATTATGGCTGCAGAGCAGACCATTTCCATGGCGAACGACCGCAAGGTGATCGTGCTCCCCACCAGGACCATTCCCCAGGGGCTCTCCGCCATGCTGGCCTATGACCCGGACGCTTCCGTGGAAAAGAACGCCATTACGATGATGGAAGCAGCCGGAAACGTTGAGACGGGGCTCGTCACCTTTGCTGCCCGCGATTCGGAATTCGGCGGCATGAAGATCAAGGAAGGCGACATCCTCGGTCTGGAAAACGGCAAAATGACGCTGGTGGAACGGGATCCCGTCCACACCTGCAGCAAGCTGACCCGTTCCATGATCACCAGGAACACCTCCTTTATCACGCTGATCTACGGTTCCGACGTTACAGAGGAACAAGCCAACGATGCGTACAACCGCATCCGCAACAAGGTGAGCAGCGATATCGAGATCACTCTGGTGAACGGCGGCCAGCCCGTTTATTATTTCATCGTCTCTATCGAGTAAGAGGAAACAGCCTCTGGATGGAGAGAAATCCAAAACAAGGAAAAGCGGAATCGTTCAATGGCTTCACTGTTCCAATTCCCCGTTACGAAAATAAAAGGCGTCGGCGAGACCCGCGCCAGGCTGTATAAAAAGCTTGGCGTGGCGTCTGCCGGCGCTTTGCTGCGTTTCTATCCCCGTTCCTACGAGGATCTCAGCCATCCCTTACCGGTCATGGAGGCCCCTCTGGATACGCCCTGCGCTGTGCGGGCCGTTCTGATATCCCCTCCCTCCGAAACACGGGTCCGCGGCGGGATGCTCCTGACTAAAATACAGGCTGCAGACGATTCCGGCGTGCTGTACGTCACCTATTTCAACAATCCCTATGTTAAATCCTCTCTCCGGGAAGGGGAAGAGTATATCTTCTATGGGAAGATCACATCCAATTTTCTGCGGCGGGAGGCGGTTTCGCCGGAATGGTTTCCTGCGGGGTCCTGTCCGCCCGTACGCCCTGTATACAGGCAGACAAAAGGGCTCACCAGCCGCATGATCCAGGCCAATATGAAAAGCGCCCTGGCCCTTCTGCCGGAAGCCATGCAGGATCCCATACCTGAGCCCGTGCGCATGAGATACGGGCTCTGCCATCTTCGCTTCGCCCTGGAGAATATCCATTTTCCCAGGGATATGGAGGCAGCCGAAATAGCAAAGCGCAGGCTCATTTTCGAAGAGCTCCTCATTTTGCAGCTGGCTCTGCAGCGGATGAAGGGCCGCAGCCGCAGCCAAAAGGGTCCCTTCTTCCCCCGGGACTGCACAGAGGAATTCTGCGCCCGTCTTCCCTTCTCCCCCACCGGCGCACAAAGGCGGGTGATCGCAGAATGCGCGGCAGATATGCGCAGCGGCTTTTGTATGAACCGCCTGGTGCAGGGAGACGTGGGCAGCGGAAAAACAGCCGTCGCCGCCGCTTTATGCTATACAGCCGCAAAGAACGGCTTTCAGGCGGCTATGATGGCCCCCACAGAAATCCTGGCAAAACAGCACCACGCCACCTTTTCTTCCTTTTTAGAGGGAACGGGCGTTTCCACGGCCCTGCTCACGGGTTCCACGCCCGCCGCACAGAAACGGAAAATAACGGCCGGACTGCGGGACGGCTCTATCCAGCTGGCCGTCGGGACCCATGCTCTCCTTTCTGAGGGAGTGGAATTTTCCAAGCTGGCGCTGGTAGTCACCGACGAACAGCACCGTTTTGGGGTGGAACAGCGGGAAGCCCTGGCGGAAAAAGGAGATTCCCCTCATCTGCTGGTCATGAGCGCCACCCCCATTCCCCGCACCCTGGCCCTGATGATTTACGGCGATCTGGATCTCTCTCTCCTGGATGAGCTGCCGCCGGGCAGGACGCCGGTGGCCACCTACAGCATCACCGGGGAAAAGCGTGCCCGGGCCTTCGCCTTTCTGAAAAAGCACGTGGAGCAGGGCCTCCAGTGCTATATTATCTGCCCCATGATCGAGGAAGGGGCCAACGACATGAAGAGCGTTTCCTCCTATGCGAAGGAGCTTCGGGAGGAATGGCTTCCCGGCTGCCGTATCGGCGAGCTCCATGGGAAGCTGCCCGCCCGGGAAAAGGAGCGGATCATGGAGGAGTTCGCCCGGGGAGAGCTGGATATCCTCGTTTCCACCACGGTGGTAGAGGTGGGGATGGACGTTCCCAACGCCGCAGTGATGATGATCGAAAACGCCGAACGCTACGGCCTTTCCCAGCTGCACCAGCTCAGAGGCCGTGTGGGCCGGGGCAAAGCAGCTTCCACCTGCATCCTGGTGACGGACGCGCAGAACGAGGAGACCCTGGCCAGGATGCGGATCATGTGCTCTACCAACAACGGCTTTCGGATCGCAGACGAGGACCTGAAGCTGCGGGGTCCCGGAGATTTCTTCGGAGCGCGGCAGCACGGCCTCCCGGAGCTGAAGATCGCGGATATGCTCTCGGACACGGAGCTTTTGAGCCAGACCCAAACCGTGGCCAAAGGCATCCTGCAGGAGGATTTCGCCTTGGAACAGCCGGAACACCGGGGACTTCGGGGAGAGGTCCGCCTGCTGCTCAGCAGCCTTCGGGGAGCTTGACAGTTCCAGCTTTACAAAAACAGCGCCGCAAACCAAAAGCGCAAACGCTCTTCTTAATGCAAGCCCCCGGCGGGTCCCTTGAGGGAAAACCGCCGGGGGCTGATTTTTATGTTCTTACGCTGTACGAAACCCTTACATGCAAACTATGACGAAAAACCTTCCGGAGAGTCCTTTCAGCCGCCTCAAGCGCTCTGAAGGAAGAGGCGGAACATGGTGCGAAAAATCTCCGGCTTCCTGTCTCTTCAATCCTCCAAGGGAAGGATTTCCTCAAAAAGGGCATAGTGTCGGGCTGTGATCTTCCGATCCAGGTGGATGCAGCCGAAAAACCATTTTGTATACTCCACCTGCTTGGCAACAGCGGTAAAAAAGCTGTACAGCTGGGCCGCCGCCTCCCCCCGGCCCTTATTCTGCAGCCCCATGCCGGGCGCCGGCGTATGGGTGAGGATATAATCCACCTTCATGCCGTTTTCCTTCAGGCGGGAAGCTCCCTTCTCCATTTCCTCCAGAGATGGCATCTCTTCCTCCCACCAGTGCCCCGATTCCTGATATAAGGGCTTTTCTTCGTTTTCTCCGCCGCCAAAAGCAAAAAAGGTTTTGCCTTCTATGGTAAAAATCTCCCCCCGCTCCAAGTGGAAAATGTTCCGGCCTAAGCGGTGGACTTTGCCGCCCTTCCATTCCTCCTCAGGATATCCAAGCAAAAGCTCGTAATTCTCATGCACTCCGTCCACAAACGCGATGGTAAATTTCTTCTTTTCCAGCCTCTTTAAAAGCTTCTCCTCTTTTTCTCCGCCTTCCCACAGGAAACCGAAATCGCCGCATACCAAGAGCACGTCGTCTTTTTTGAGTCTGCGCCCGGCGGCGTCCAGCCTGGACGGATCGCCGTGCATATCCCCGGTTATATAAATCAAAACCAAAACCTCCTAACGGGAAATGAACCCTGCTTTTTGTCAGCCCGCCCTTTTCTCCGGCCTCGGGGCAATGTGTTTCAAAAGCTCCTGCTTCTCCTGCCGCCGGAAATCCAAAAAGCCGCTATACGCCGTATACAGATCCGCAGCCCCGCGCATACGTATCCTGTGGAACTTTACAAACTGTTTGCAAAGTTCCCTTTATCTTTCGGCCACGACCTGTTATACTACTACTTATAGGGCGCGGAAAACGCCCTTTGCAGTATTTCCAGTGTTATCATAGCATATTGGAGGAAAAAGTTCCATGAAAAAAAAGCTCTTTTCCTGCCTAGCGGCTGTCCTTCTTCTTTTTACCATCTTTTCCATGCCCGCCGGAGCAGCTACATATACGATCGATTTTGAGCTGAACTGCTCCGCCGTGGAGCTTGTGAACCTGGATACAAATACCATCGTGTATTCAAAAAATGCCGGTGAAAAACGCTACCCCGCCTCGCTGACTAAAATCATGGTATATATCGTAGTCGTCGAAAACGTCTCGGATCCGGAAGGAACCACCACCACCGTCTCGAAGGAAGCTATACAGGAGCTGCAGGGCACCGGCGGCTCCAGTTCCGGCCTCAAAGCTGGGGACAAGCTTACCATCACCCAGCTGTTAAACTGCCTGATGGTGGCTTCCGGCAACGACGCGGCCATCGTCCTGGCAGATTTCCTCTGCGACGGAAGCACCTCCGCCTTTGTGGAGAAAATGAACCAAAAAGCCCAGGAGCTGGGCTGCAAGGATACGCATTTTACAAACGTCCACGGCCTGCATGACGAAAACCACTATACCACGGCCCATGATATGGCCGTCATAACGGAATACGCCATGAACACCCCCAATTTCATAGAGATCTGCGACCAGACCCGGTATACCTATACGCCCTTAGACGGTTCTGAAAAGGGCACGAAGCGTATGCTGACCACATCCAACCGATTGATCGATCCAAATCTCGATCCGCAGTATTACTATTCCTACGCCCGAGGCATCAAAACAGGTTTTACCGATGAGGCCGGCTACTGTATCGTATCCAACGCCGTGAATCCCAATACGGGCTACAGCTACCTCTGTGTGGCCATGGGCGCGCCCAGCGTGGATAAAAACGGAAACAAGGTGGAAAAACGCGGCGAGTGCATCGACAGCAAGAACCTCTATGAATGGGCCTTCGGCAGCCTGCGCATTCAGAAGATCGCCGCCAAGGAGGACGCCGTCACGGAGATCCCCCTCAAATACGCATGGAACAAGGATAAGCTCCTGCTCACCCCGGAGGACGACTGCTCCACCATCCTGCCCGAAGATATTTCCGCCAGCAGCGTCCTGGCAACACCCAACATACCAGAAAGCGTGGAGGCTCCTGTAAAAAAAGGGCAGGTGATCGGCACCGTCACCTTCAGCTACGCAGGACAGGAACTGCTCACCACCAACCTGGTGGCTGCCGAAAGCGTGGAGCGCAGCGAGCTTCTGAAAAGCGCTGCCACCATCAAAGACGTGGTAACATCCGGATGGTTCATCGCCATCGCGGCTGTGGTGGCCGTTCTGGTGGCCGCCTACCTGGTTCTGGCGCTGGTCTACAACCGCAAAAAGAAAAAGCTCCGCACGGTGAAAAAATATAAGGACCTGTAAGGTCTTGCCGCGGCTTTACGGTCCCGCGGCAAAGCCTTTCCGAGCCGGGGCTGCAGAGGCCTGCGTTCCGGCCTGCATACAACCCGCCGGCTGAAAAGGAGGAAAATTATGTCTGCCTGTAAATACACCGCTATACTGATGGATATGGACGGGACCCTGATGGATTTCGACGCCTGCGAATCCAAGGCTCTGGAAACCGTATTCGCCCGCCATGGATATCCGTATTCCCCGGAAATCCGCAGGCTTTATAACGGAATCAACAGCCGTTTGTGGAAGGAGTATGAAAAGGGCTCCACCACAAAAGCCATTATCAAAAGCACCCGCTTTTCAGAGCTGTTTCAGCTTATCGGCGTAGAAGGGGACGGCGCCGCCTTCAATATCGAATATCTGGATGAGCTGGGGAACAACTGGTTCCCCATAGAAGGCTGCTTTGAACTTTGCCGGATCCTCAGTTCTCATTTCCGCCTCTATATGGCTACAAACGGCGTCAGCCGCACACAGCGGAACCGGGTAAAGGGATGCGGGCTGGAGCCCTTTTTCAGCGGGCTGTTTATCTCCGAAGAAATCGGGGTGCAGAAGCCGCTTTCCGGCTTTTTTGAATATGCGGCCTCTCATATTCCCGGCTTCAAAAAGGAAGAAACCCTCATGGTGGGGGATTCTCTCACCTCCGATATGAAAGGCGGGATCGATTTCGGCCTTTCCACCTGCTGGTTCAACCGGAGGCATGCGGAAAACCCCGGCCTTCCTATCACATATGAGATCCGCTCCCTCCTGGAGCTGCCTCCTCTTCTCGGGATTCATGGGAAGGAATGATCTGCGTATTTCTGCACAGAAATTTGAAAGCATGTATCCAAAATATGCAAGCAAAAAAGGAACGGCTGAAGCCGTTCCTTTTTTTGCCGGCAACACGAAAATACTGCCCAGCGGGTTTTCCGTACTTCCCGTCTTTTTCCTGTAAAATTTCCAATACAGCACCGGGAGTTTTCAAAAACCAAACGTTCAGCTGTCCCATCTTCAGAAAACCCGCTCGTTTTGTTATATTGTTAATTTCATATACTATTTGTATTTAAAAATTTTTGCGATTTTCTCTTGACATCTGATTTTGCATAGCCTATACTAATTGTGTGATCTATTTAGTTACTCAAGTAACTAACTAGATATCCTGAAGGGGGGCGTTT
Organism: uncultured Oscillospiraceae bacterium; assembly: GCA_900550095.1. Taxonomy (GTDB): domain Bacteria; phylum Bacillota; class Clostridia; order Oscillospirales; family Acutalibacteraceae; genus UMGS1264. The sequence goes on along the minus strand of URRG01000013.1, from coordinate 632 downwards.
CATGCATATCGATACAGGGAATATAGAAAAGCCGATCTTTCTGCAGATAGCCGAACAGATCGAAGATTCCATTTTTACAGGCGTATACGGGGAAGAGGAGCGGATCCCGTCTACAAACGAAATATCCGCCCTGCTGAACATCAATCCACACACGGTATTAAAGGGAGTGAATCTTTTGGTGGAGGAAGAGATCCTGTATAAAAAGAGAGGACTGGGCATGTTCGTAAAAGAAGGAGCCCGTGAAAAAATCCGAATCAAACGAAAAAACGCATTTTTTGAGCAATACATCGAACGCCTAATCCAGGAAGCAGGCAAACTTCAAATGACGAAGGAACAGGTCATAGAACTGATAGAATGAGGGTACGCACATGACAGCCTTACGTGAAATCCAGATTCAGAACGTTTCAAAACGGTTTCGGGATACGCAGGCCCTGCAGGACGTGTCCTTCCGGTTCGAGCATGGGAAGATTTACGGCCTGCTGGGCCGGAACGGAGCGGGAAAATCCACCTTGATCAGCATCATCTGCAACCGGCTTTTTGCCGATCAGGGAAACATCCTTGTAGACGGCGAGCCCGCCGCGGAAAATCCGAATGCCCAGAACAAAATCTTCTGCATGAGCGACAAGGAAACA
>URRG01000012.1 GCA_900550095.1 uncultured Oscillospiraceae bacterium | reverse complement strand
GTGCGCAAATGCTCCCGGACGGTTTTCTCTCAGAGGGGGCATTCTGGACGTCTTCGCGCCGGAAGCGGCGGGCCCTGTGCGCGTGGAATTCTGCGGGGATGAGCTCGATACCCTTTCCTATTTCGACCCGGAGACCCAGCGGCGCACGGAGGACGCCGCGCGTCTGGTAATCGGTCCTTCCGCGGAGGCCCTGATCTCGGAACCGGAGGCCTTGGCGGAGAAAATAGAGAGCATCGCTTCTTCTCTGAGAGGGAAGAATGCCGGGAAGGCCAGAACGATCCTTCAGGGGGAGGCGGACAAACTGCATAACGGCCTGCATCTGGGCAGCGCGGATAAATTCATATCTCTGCTTTATGAAGGGGGAACAGCCACCCTTCTGGATTACGCCGGAGAGGATTCCATCCTGTTTGTCAGCGAGGCTGCCCGCTGCAGGGAACGGATGCGCAGCACCCTCTGGCAGTGGGGCGAGGATGTAAAGGATCTGCTGGAGGAAGGCGTCCTCTGCCGGGGGCTCACGGAGTTCAGCGGCGATTGGACGGAACTGCTGCAGCATGCGGAAAAACGGGGTGTATACCTGGATACCTTCGCCAGAGGGAGCTCGGAGACCCCTCTCAGAGAATCGGCGGCCTTCACGGCCCGGCAGCTTTCCCCCTGGGGGGGCGGCATGCAGCTTCTGGAAGAAGACCTGCAGAATATGCTGCACAACAAATGGGCCTGCATCGTCCTGGCGGGCGGCGAAAAGGCGGCGAAGACCGCGGCGGCGGATCTTTCCGCAAAGGGCTTCCCCGCGGCCTATCTGGAGGATCCGGAAACGGTGCAGCGGGGGACGGTGGCCGTGCTGCCCGGGGCTTTGTCTGCGGGCATGGAATTCCCGGGGGCGTTTTTCGGCGTGATCTCTCACGGCAGGCTTTCCGCCGCTCCGGCAAAGAAGCGCAGAAGGCCCAAAAACGGCCAGGAGATCACCAGCCTGGCGGAGCTTTCCCCCGGGGATTATGTGGTGCATTCCTCCCACGGCATAGGCGTGTTCGAGGGGATCCACAAGCTGGATCTGCACGGCGTCGTCAAGGATTATATCAAGGTTCGCTATGCCAAGAACGACACCCTCTATGTGCCCGTCACCCAGTTGGATCTGGTGAGCAAGTATATCGGCCCCCGGGAGGACACGGCGGTGAAGCTCAACCGCCTGGGCGGCACGGAGTGGCAGAAGGCCAAGACCCGGGTGCGCAAGGCCGTGCGGGATATGGCGAAGGAGCTTATAGCCCTCTACGCCGCCCGGATGCAGGCCAAGGGGCACGCCTTCGGAGAGGACACAGAGTGGCAGCACGATTTTGAAGCCCACTTTGAGTATGAGGAAACAGAGGATCAGCTCCGCTGCATCGACGAGATCAAGTCGGATATGGAGCGGGAGGCGCCCATGGACCGTCTCCTCTGCGGGGACGTGGGCTTCGGCAAAACGGAGGTGGCGCTGCGGGCGGCCTTCAAATGCATCGCGGATGGGAAGCAGTGCGCCATCCTGGTGCCCACCACCATCCTGGCCTGGCAGCATTTTCAGACCATCCTGCGCCGGATGGAGGGCTTCCCGGTTAAGGTGGAGCTTCTTTCCCGGTTCCGTACGCCCAAACAGCAGGAGGAGATCCTCCGGCAGCTGCGCCGGGGCGAAATCGACGTGGTGGTGGGGACCCACCGTCTGGTGAGCAAGGATGTGCAGTTCCGGGATCTGGGCCTTGTGGTCATAGACGAGGAGCAGCGCTTCGGCGTGGCCCAGAAGGAACGCCTCAAGGATCTATGCAAAAATGTGGATGTACTGACCCTTTCAGCCACGCCTATTCCCAGAACCTTGAACATGGCCCTTTCGGGGATCCGGGACATGAGCGTGCTGGAAGAAGCGCCCCAGGACAGGCACCCTGTGCAGACCTATGTGCTGGAGCACGACGACGGCATTTTGCATGAAGCTATCCGCAGAGAGCTGCGCCGGGGCGGGCAGGTGTACTGGCTGCACAACGACGTGGCCTCCATCGAAAGGCTGGCGGCCCGCATCCAGGCGGCGGTGCCGGAAGCCCGGGTCGGCTTCGGTCACGGGAAAATGAGCGAGCATGAGCTTTCGGAGGTTTGGCGGAAGCTGATCGACTACGAGATCGACGTGCTGGTGTGCACCACGATCATTGAAACGGGGGTAGACGTCCCCAACGCCAACACCCTGATCATCGACAACGCGGACCGGATGGGGCTTTCCCAGCTCCATCAGATCCGGGGCCGGGTGGGGCGCTCCAACAGACGTGCCTACGCTTACCTGACGTTTACCAGGAACAAGGTGCTTTCGGATATCGCCCAGAAACGTCTGGCGGCTATCCGGGAGTTTACGGAATTCGGTTCCGGTTTCAAGATCGCCATGCGGGATCTGGAGCTGAGGGGTGCGGGCAATATTTTGGGCGGGGAGCAGCACGGCCACATGGAGGCCGTGGGCTACGACCTCTATCTCAAGCTCCTGAACGAGGCCATTACACGGGAAAAGGACGGACTTCCCCCTGCGGAGGAGAGGGACTGCCTCATCGACGTGCAGCTGGAGGCTCATATTCCCGAAAATTATATTTCTGATCTGCGCCAGCGGCTGGAAATATACCGCCGTATTGCGGATATCCGCAGCACAGAGGATTCCATGGATGTGACCGACGAACTGATCGACCGCTTCGGCGAGCCGCCGGAGAGCGTCAACGGCCTGATCGAGGTGGCCCTTCTGCGCAACAGGGCTTCCGCTCTGGGCGTTTACGAAGTGAAGCAGAAGGGCGACGCCATCCTTCTCTATAAGGATTCTTTCGATATGAAGCAGGTGGCCTCTCTGGTTTCCAATCTGAAGAGGCGGGTCATGGTGAATGCCGGCGCGAAGCCATATATCAGCGTGAAGCTTTCCGGTACTCCATTGGATACCCTCCGTGAAACTCTGGAGCTTTTGGAAAAAGCGGCCCCAAAGGGAGAAGCTCCTTCCGCGGGAAAGAAAACGCTCTGACGCCGCGCGGTTAGAAAAAGGCGGAGCGCGGCGTTTTCCGCCGGAACAGAGGGCGGGGCCGCTTTCTCCGGGCTGTGCAGATTATATGCTGTTTTACTCTGAAAGAAATGCAAAAAGGAGCCGTGTTCTGCACGGCTCCTTTTTATTATCTGAACTGCCTCCGGCTCCCGTCTTTGCGGCCGGATGCGGGGATGGAGGATAAAGCGGCCAAAAAGCAGCTGCATATATACCCGGAATAGAATCAAAGCCCGTCCGCGGGCAGAAAGGGAAAGGTGGAAATGCAATATTTTTACATGAAATACGGCGGCTGAGCGTTCGTCTTCCTTTGGAGCCTTCCTGCAGGGTGCGTAAAGGCGCGCGTTTTTCGGACGCAAAGAGGCCTGTATGCGCAGGAAGGAAACTGAAAGCACACCGGCAGCCTGCAGCCTTGTTCCGGAGGCTCCGCAGCTATGTAAAAAGGATGGAAGCGGCGGGAATAGGAACCTTTTTCCGGGGAAGAATAGCGGTATCCTTCAAAATTTGAGGCGCAGGTCCTTTACGGGGCGGGATGCCGCTTTCAGCCGGGACCCGGCGCGCCGCCTGCAGACTCAGGCGTTATTCGGCCCGATGTGCGTGTCTGGTAACCATATACGCGTATAAGCGCATAAACGCAGCGCACAGCTGGAGCCGCAGAAGGGGAAAGGAGGGATTGCTGCATGGAATATCTATGGGCATTCGTAGTAGGCGGGGCTATCTGCGTTCTTGGGCAGGCGCTGATCGACTTTACAAAGCTGACCCCGGCGAGAATACTGGTTTTGTTTGTGGTGGCGGGCGTCGTGCTTTCCGCTTTGGGGCTTTATGAGCCTTTGGCCGAATTTGCCGGAGCGGGCGCTACCGTGCCGCTGACAGGCTTCGGCCATCTGATGGCTGCAGGCACAAAGGAAGCCGTAGCGGGCCTGGGCCTTTTGGGAGCTTTGGGAGGCGGGCTGCAGGCCGCTTCTGTAGGGATCGCCGCGGCGGTGCTGTTTGGGCTTTTGGCAGCCGTGTTTTCGAAGCCTAAGGATAAGAGCTGAGAGCATCTTTGCGCAGGGGCCGGTCCGTGCCGCCGGAGCTTTCTGCCGTTTTTTCTTCGGGGCGTTTGCCGGTTTCAGCGGCCTGCCGCCCGAAGACGAAAAGGTAAAACTGCCCGGCGGCCTGCGGAAAATGGACAAAACAAAAAGGCGGAGCTCTCCCCGCCTTTTCAGAAATCCGGAAGAAGGGCAGAACAACCCTTTTTCTGCCTGCACAGCCCGCCTCTTCCGCGCGCTGCCGCTGCCCCGTTTTTACTGGATGGAACAATCCAGGTAATGCTCCAGCTCCTCTTCATCCTTCTTCTTTTTCTCGAAGTAAAATGCGACGGCAACCGCCGCGCCCGCGATAGCTGCCAGGGCGGAAAGAATGGTTGCGAATATGGCGAATCCGTTTGTCTTTTTCAAAGAAGGCACCTCCGTTTCGAGTTTGCGCCGCTGTTCCGGCCTCTCCGGGCGGCGATACATTTCAGTATCATGATAGCCAATATTCTGTAAAAAGTCAACAGAGAGAGGCGGTGCTGCGAAAAGAGTTTACACTTTGGAAATAAACCCTTTCCGGCGGAAAGACTCCTTTGCCACGGAGTCTGGCGGGAGAAATACCTGGAAATAAAAAAAGCAGAGCCCCGGCTCTGCTTTTTAAACGCATATTAGGCGTTGGAGGCATTCAGCTTATGAACCAGCTGAGACTTCTTCCGGGCTGCGGCGTTCTTGTGGAGGATCCCCTTGGCAGCGGCCTGGTCAATCTTCTTGATGGTCACGCGGACAGCCTCGGCCTTCCCGGCGTCGTTCTTCGCAACGGCGGCATCGGCTTTCTTCAGAGCGGTCTTCAGGTCGGATTTGATCGCTTTGTTGATCTCGCTCTTAGCGGCAATCACCTTAACACGCTTTTTAGCAGACTTGATATTCGGCATACTTACACCTCCTTCAGGGTATTGTCACGCGGATCTTATTGTATCATCAACCCCCTGAAAAAGCAAGCCTTTTCCCCGAAAAAGTTGGAATTTGCGAGGGATGGACGGGCATTTTCCCGACGAGGCAGAAAAGGGGCATTCCTTCATAAAAGGCTTTGGAAAAGCGGAAAAATGAAAAAGCAGAAAAAGAAAGGAAGGGCGCATATGATCGGCAGAACGGATCTGGCTCTTGAATTCACGGATGAAAGGACGCATACCGTCCAACGGGAGGGAAACTGCACAATTACCCGGCTTATTCATGAAGGGGAATCGTATATTACGGTGGAGGTCCCTGCCCTTTCCGATACGCCGGACACAGACAAGCTGGAGGAGCTGACGGCCAGGGAGCTGCAAAAACTCCTTCCGGCGGAGGGGAGCGTCATGGTGGTGGGCGTAGGGAACAGGGGAGTTACTCCTGACGCGCTGGGCCCCCTGATGGCGGAGCAGATTTTTCCCACGCGCCATATAAAAGGGGAATGGGCGCGGGTGGCGGGGCTTTCGGGCCTGCGTTCCGTTTCGGTGGTCTCTCCCGGCGTTCTGGGCTGCACGGGCATTGAAACCGGGGAGGCAGCCAGTGCTCTGGCAGCGCGGCTGAGGCCGTCCGCTGTGATTGCGGTGGACGCACTGGCAGCCAAAAGCCTGAGACGGCTGGGATGCACCGTGCAGCTCTCCACAGCCGGGCTTTCCCCCGGCCATGGGGTGGGGAACCGGAGGCCGGAACTGAACCGCGCCTCCCTGGGGCTCCCTGTGATCTCCCTTGGAATCCCCACAGTGGTGGAGGCTTCTCTTCTGGCCTTCGAGCTTCTGGGCCGTGAAACGGAGGAGGTATCTCCCAGAGGAGAACCCATGGTAGTCACGCCCAGAGAGATCGATCTTGTGGTAGCAAGGGGGGCAAGGCTTCTGGCCATGGCCATAAACCGGGCCCTGAATCCCTCTCTGAGCCGGGAAGATTTCCAAATGCTGGTGGAAAACTGAGGGAAGGGCGCGGTCTGTACGCTCCTTTTTTGCCGTATGGTGCCCTATGCCCGGGATATCTGCCGTTTCTGCGCCCCTGCGCGCAGGTACATGCTGCAGCCGAGAGAAACGTTCCGGAAGGAGCAAAAAGCAGGGATATTTTCCGCCGGCGGCGCATAGAGATGGTCAAAGGAACTTCTTTCATCCGGCGGGCCGGCGGAACTGCAGGGCCCCATACCGCCACAGCGCTGTTTTGTTGGAAGGAGCTTCGAATTCAAAGGGGCGGAGTGAGCGCGGAATGAAAAAAAGAATTGGCCGGAAAGGCCGCTCCCCTGCGGGACAGGGGAAAAGAGGGCAGACGCTCTGTGCGGCAGCCCTGTGCATCCTGTTTTCGGGAGTAGGCGTTTTCTGTGTGGCGGAGCGTGTTTCCGGTGCGGAAGAGGGCGCCGTGATGGCCGCAGCGGGGTTTGTTTTGCCCGACGGAGCCGTGGGGATCTTGAGCGGGGAGGTTTCCAGGCCGGAAAGCGGAGCGGCTTCCTCTTCGTCTCCGAAGGAAACGTCCTCTTCGGCTTCCAAAGCGGAGAAGGGGGCTTCTTCCTCCGTTTCTTCAGAGGCGGGCAGTCCCTCAGGGAGTTCGAAGGCGGAATCCTCCAAACCTGCCGGGAACGAGACCGATTTGCCGGACGGGGCCATAGAGGCTTCCGTCACGGGTTCCATCCAGGAACTGACCATGGCGAATACGGGGGTGCAGTTTGGAAACATTTGGGTGCAGAATCGGAACGAACACCACGGCATCGACATAGAAAAGGTGCTGGGCGAACAGCCGGCGGTAAAGCCCTTAAAAAACGGGAAGCCCGAGATCCTTATTTACCATACGCATACCACAGAAGCGTATCAGGGCGTGACACGCACACAGGATGAAAATCAGAACATGGTAGCTGTGGGCAATAGGATTGCAGAGGAGCTGGAGGCCGCCGGGTACGGCGTTATCCATGATACCACCTGCCACGACTACCCCAGCTACAACGGTTCTTATAACCGCTCTTATGAGACCATCGCCAAAAATCTGGAAAAATACCCTTCTATCCAGGTGACGCTGGATATTCACAGAGACGCTTTGGGAGGGGATACGAAGCTGAAGCCCACTGCCGTGGTGGATGGGAAAAAGGCGGCTCAGATCATGATTATTTCCGGCTGCGATGACGACGGCACCCTGGGGTTTCCTAACTGGGAATACAATCTGCGCTTTGCCATGCGGATCCAGAAGGAACTGACGGACACATACCCTTCTTTGGCAAGGCCTCTGAATTTCTGTGCCAGAAAATATAACGAGCACATGACAAAGGGTTCTCTTTTGATCGAGATCGGAACGGATATGAACACCCTTGAGGAGGCCAAATATTCCGGCACACTTCTGGGGAAGGCCCTAGCGGATGTCCTGGACGATCTGGCGGAGGGATGACGTATGACGGATGACACAGCAGGGAGAAAAAGGAATTTGCCGGCGGCCTGAATGGGCCGCCGGATGCCGTCTATACTATAGGTTATAGGCTGTGACGAAAGAGGATTTGCAGACGGGGCGTTAAAATATAGAATAGAATAAGAAAGCTGAAGAGAAACGGTAAAAATGGCTGCGGGGCGTCGTATGCCGCGGGGAAAGGGCGGCAAGCAGAGCGGCCGGAAATGCTCAAAGCTGTCGGAGACGTAAAAGGAACGGTGGGAATGCAGAAAAGAAGATATCAAAAGGCCCGGGCGGCACACCGGGCTTCTCTTTTGAATATGGGGGCAAAACCAGAGGAACGGACAAAGGAGATCCATTTTCCCAAAGAGGAGATTCCTTTAAGGGCAAATCTAGGGAAAGCGCAGACTGCTCTTCCCCAAAAGCGCAAAACCGGGAGAGGGATGAAATCTGACCGCCCGAGCTTGGGGAGAGGAGCCTTCTGCAGGGAGAAAAACCGGGCGGCGCGTTCTGCCCGAAGAGAAAACAGAAGGGTGTTTTTAACCGCCTTTATGGCGGCGTTATGTCTTTTGAGCTTTATAGTTGGGATCCTGCAGGCGGACTACTATTGCAGGCGGACGGGCTTCGGGGATGAGGAGACCCTGATACACAGGCTTACCGGAAAAAGCGGCGATCTCCTTGATTTCCTGGGATCCCTTTGATATACTACAAGGTGAGAGAATATGTGCGTTTGAGCGACAATGCCAATAGTGCGGCCAGCGGAAAACAGCGGCCGGTGCAGCCGTCACATTTTCGCTTACCTTTGGTAATGATTTGGAAATAAAGATATAGTAGATATAGCTTAGTATACGTGTGTAGAATATGCGTATGCGATATCGTTACAGCAGGCTGGGATACAGAACGTCTTGCAGCCACAGCCGCCTGCAGCCCCGAAGGGGGCCGGGCGGTAAAGCGGGCCGGCGCGCGGCGGGAAGGGGCCGGGTCGGAGACAGTCTTCTTCAGCTTCTTCAGGAAGAAAAGGAAGCGTGTCCCTTGGGATTCGGAGCGGATAATGCGCGTGGAAACATAAAGCGGCAAGAGCAGCAAGAGCAGTAAGAGCGGTAAAAACAGCGTCTGGAAAACAGGTAAGCAAACGAAAAATAAACAGGATTCGGCCCTCTGCGGAGCGCAGAGCGGCTTTTGCGCGTACCGCGTATACCGAGTATTGCGCTGGCTACGCTGTGGAATAAGGAGTTTCTGCTATGACACATCGGGGAAAAATTGCGGTTGTGGGGTTGGCGCTGGCCCTTGCGGTATCGTCCGCCGTATGGCTTGCGCCCGTGCCTGTATATGCGGAGCCTTCCAATACGGAAGCCGGAACAGCGGAGCCGGCGGATCCGCCCAAAGAGGAGGAAGGGAGCGGGAGCGGCACGTCGTCGTCTTCTGATCCTGTTGAGCCGGAACCTGATCCTGATCCTAATCCTGATTCGGATCCTGCTGATCCGGAAGCTGATCCCGATCCGGAACCGCTCCCAAAACCGGATCCGAAGCCTGCAACTCCTCAAAAGCCTTCCGATCAAAATAATGGGGGAAATGCAGGCAATACAGGCGGTGGAAGAGGAGAGGCATCAGTCAATGGCGGCAGGCCGGGCAATACTGATAGAAGCAGTACCGGCGGAACGCAAGTGAATACCGGTTCCTCCCAGCGTCCTGCAGGCACGGCGAATTCTTCCGCGTCCAGCGCCTCTTCTGAGGGAGCTTCGTCTTCCTCTTCGCTGCCCTGGGGCCCCGTTTCGGAGCCTCCTGCGTCCTCTTCCGGGATAGAGCTTCCCAGCGTAGGGGACGTGAGCGCCGCCAGCAACATCACCCCGGAGGTGGTGGCGGATAATACCAGGATCAACTGGATGGGGATACTATCCTGGGCAGTGATCGGCCTGTTCTTCATAGTGGTCCTGATCGTGCTGTTGACAAACAGAAGGCCTCCGCGGGGCGGTTCCGGCCGTAAGAGATACCGCAGCCCGTCCCGGAGGAAAAAGGGAAAGCATCTTCTTCCGGATGAGTATTACCGGCATCTGCGCTATTGAGGGGCATATCCCATGATTTGCTGTTACTCTTTCTCCTGATCGCGCGTAGCTGTGCAAAACGCAACATGGCAGTAAGGGAGAAAGCTGTAAAATCAAAAAAGAAGAAAGGCCGTGCGTTTACGAATGAGGTAGACGCGCGGCCCTTTTTAAAGGGCCGGCGCCGGGCTGTTGCTTTTTGCGATGGGGACTACCCAAACCCCGGGAGAATATGGTATACTTTCATTCAGATCCTTTCGGGTGCACCAGCTCGGTGCAAGAAAGAGCCGCTCCTTATCCAGGCATTTGTGTCCGGAAGTGTAGCATTCCGGGCTGGGCGGCGCGGCGGACTGAATTTTAGCAGTAGGATGATGGAAATGGCAATTTCAAGAGATAAAATACGCAATTTCAGCATTATAGCCCATATCGACCATGGAAAGAGCACACTGGCGGACCGGATCCTGGAGCAGACCAGCGCCGTGGCTCTCCGGGATATGGAAGACCAGCTTCTGGACAATATGGATCTGGAACGGGAGAGAGGCATCACCATCAAAGCTCATGCCGTTACGCTGGTTTACCATGCCAAAGATGGGGAGGATTACGTTTTCAATCTGATCGACACCCCCGGCCATGTGGACTTTAACTATGAGGTATCCCGCAGTCTGGCGGCCTGCGAAGGCGCTGTGCTGGTGGTGGACGCTTCCCAGGGGATCGAGGCCCAGACTCTTGCCAATACGTATCTGGCGGTGGATGCAGGGCTTGAGATCGTTCCCGTGATCAATAAGATCGACCTTCCAAGCGCGGATCCAGAGCGGGTCCGCCGGGAAATCGAGGATGTGATCGGTATCCCGGCTGACGACGCCCCGGCGGTCTCCGCCAAGGCGGGCATCAACATCGACCAGGTGATGGAACAGATCGTGAAGCTCATTCCGCCTCCGGAAGGGGATCCCCAGGCCCCTCTGAAGGCCTTGATATTTGATTCCTATTACGATGCCTATAAGGGAGTTATCGCCCATGTGCGCCTGAAGGACGGCACTGTTCACCCCGGAGATACCATCCGCATGATGAGCACCGGGGCGGAATTCACTGTTACGGAGTGCGGCTATATGCGGGCTACAAAATTCGAGCCTGTTTCTGAGCTGACTGCAGGAGAGGTGGGATATATTGCGGCCTCTATCAAGGCGGTAAAGGATGCCACGGTGGGCGACACCATCACAAGGGCGGATAATCCCGCCGGGGAGGCTCTTCCCGGTTACAGACCGGTGCAGCCCATGGTGTTCTGCGGCATATACCCTGCGGACGGAGCCAAATACCCGGATCTGCGGGAAGCTTTGGAAAAACTGCAGTTAAACGACGCGGCCCTTTCCTTTGAGCCGGAAACTTCCGTTGCACTGGGCTTCGGCTTCCGCTGCGGCTTTTTGGGGCTTCTGCATATGGAGGTTATCCAGGAGCGGCTGGAAAGGGAATATAACCTGGATATCATCACCACGGCTCCCAGCGTTATTTACCGGATCACGAAAACGGGCGGAGAGGTCATCACCATCGATAACCCCACCAATTACCCCGATCCTTCGGTGATCGCCAGCGCGGAGGAACCCATGACCAACGCCCATATCTACACCCCCACTGAATATGTGGGGAACATTATGGAGCTCTGCCAGGAGCGCCGGGGCGTGTTCAAGGATATGACGTATATCGACTCCGACCGGGTGGATATCCACTACCGCCTGCCCTTAAACGAGATCATTTACGATTTCTTTGACGCTCTGAAATCCCGCACCAGAGGCTACGCCAGCTTCGACTATGAGCTGGACGGCTACGAAAAGAGCGACCTTGTAAAGCTGGATATTATGCTCAACGGGGAAATTGTGGACGCTCTTTCCTTCATCATTCATTCGGAGAAGGCCTATACCAGAGCCCGGAAGATGGCGGAAAAGCTCAAAGAGAAAATTCCGCGCCAGCTTTTCGAGGTGCCTATCCAGGCCTGCATCGGAGGGCGCATCATCGCCCGGGAGACGGTCAAAGCTCTGCGCAAAGATGTGCTGGCAAAATGTTACGGCGGAGATATCACCCGAAAGAAGAAGCTTCTGGAAAAGCAGAAGGAAGGCAAGAAACGCATGCGCCAGCTGGGAACGGTGGAGGTTCCCCAGGAGGCGTTTATGTCCGTGTTGAAGCTGGATGAATAAAGGGCTTTCGCCCCGAGCCCCGAAGGGAGAATAGCGCTGTATGGCTGTTTTGCATTTGATGGCGGGCCTCCCCTGCAGCAGGAAGACCACAGAGGCACGGCGGCTGAGACAGGAATATCACGCCCTGCGCCTGACGCCGGATGAATGGCAGATCCGTCTTTTCGGCCAGGACGCGCAGGAGCCCGGCCACGGCGAACGGCATGAGGCTATTGAAAAGATCATGTGGGAGGCGGCCTCCCGCGCTCTTTCCCTGGGGATGGATGTGATCCTCGATTTTAGGTTTTGGGCCCGGGAGGAACGGGCGTATTTCCGCCGCAGGGCCCACGTTCTGGGCGCGGGGTTCCGGCTCCATTCTATGGAAGCCTCGGAGGAGGAGCTTCTCCGGAGGCTCGCTTCCCGAAATGCGGAGAAGCCCGAAGGGGCCTTTGTTACAGGAGGCGGAGATGCGGGAGTATATGGCTCTTTTCCAGCCGCCCAAAGCAGATGAACTCCTCTGGAAGCAGAGAAAGAGGCGATTGCTGTGGCTGAAAAATCATGCCTTTCGAAGAGTGTAAAAAATGTATGTTTTCGAAACTGGCTGCTTGTGCTGGCTGCGGGCCTTTTGGCGGCTGCCGTGGGATTTTGCGCCCCCTTTTTGAAAAAGGAAGACGCCGCCCAGCCCTATATGTGGAATCTTCTCCGGATGGAGGACGGCTTTTGGGCGGCCCTCGCTTTTTTGGGAGCGGCTCTGACGGTATGCGGGGCTTTTGCTCTCCTCTTCCGCAATGCGGCTTCCAAAAGCGGGAGCCTGAAGACAGGCGCCTTGGCTGCTGCACTCAGCGCCATGGGAAGCGCAGGGCTGTACTGTCTGCTTCTCTGGGTGGGCACAATCGCTTTTGGGGAAGTACAAAAATATCCCATAGCCAACCGATTCAGTATGGCGGGCGGGTCCATTTGTCTGCTGATTTGCATCCTGCTGCTGTTCCTGTATGTGCATGTGAGGCAGAAAAAGCCGTCTCTTTTGGGCGTTTTTCTGGATGTGGGCGTATGTGTGCTTTTCTTTGCGCCCATGTTCCTCTTTTGGAATTTCATATACAATTTGGCAGAAAGGGCCCTGTGACGGGGTCCTTTTTTATGGATCCGTATGCGGATAAATTGGCGGTATGGTCCGCACAGCAGCCGCTTTTGCGTGTTTTTGCTGTTTCTGCTGCTTGAATATGGGGCATCTGCCTGGCTGCTGCGGCCTGTTTCTCCCCATGAAGAATATGGACATATGGCTTGGAAAGGAGTTTTGTATGCCTGGATTATACCTGCATGTTCCCTTCTGCGACGGTAAATGCCCCTATTGTGATTTTTATTCCATGGCGGGGAACGAGGCTTTGAAGGAGGAATATACCCGCCGTCTGGAGGAGCTTCTTCCTCGATGGGCGGAAAAACTGTGGGAAAAGGGATCCGGCTTCCGGGCGGATACCCTGTATTTCGGGGGCGGCACCCCCAACCTTCTGGGCGCTTCCAGGATCGCCCGCCTTGTGAGGGCCGCCCGGCAGAATTTTGGCCTGAAAAATGAGGAAATCACTCTGGAGGCCAACCCCACCTCCCATCTGGATGATTTTTTCCGGGAAATCGCGCATGCAGGGGTGAACCGGCTTTCTCTGGGCCTGCAATCCGCCCATGAAGAGGAGTTGAAGCTTCTGGGAAGGCGGCACACGGCCCGGCAGGCCGCGGAAGCTGTAAAGGCAGCCAGGAAGGCGGGGGTTCGGAATATCTCCCTGGATCTGATGACGGCGCTTCCGGGCCAGACCTGGGAAAAACTTCGGGAAAGCATCCGGTTCTGCGCCTCTCTGGGGGTGGAACACATTTCCGCCTACCTTTTAAAAATAGAGCCGGGGACGCCTTTCTGGGGCCGCAAGGACACTCTGGAACTCCCCGGAGAAGAAGAAACCTGCGATTTATATCTTTCCGCCTGTGAGGAGCTGGAAAGGCTGGGCTACCGGCAGTATGAGATCTCCAATTTTGCCAAGCCCGGCTTTGAGGGGCGCCACAACCTGCAGTATTGGCGCTGCGATGAATATCTGGGCCTGGGACCGGCGGCCCATTCCTTTGTTATGGGAAAGCGGTTCTTTTATCCCCGGGATTTACAGGCTTTTCTTGCGGGGAATGAGCCCCGGCCGGATGGGGAAGGGGGATCGCCCGAAGAATTCTGCATGCTGGCCCTGCGCCTCAGGGAGGGCCTTTCGGAAGAGTCCTTTTCCGTTCGGTATGCGGGAAAAGCTTCCTTGCCGGAGAAATTTTGGCGGGAAGCCTCCCTTCTGGAAAAAGGCGGGTTGTGCCGTGTGGAGGGAGAAGGGGGGAAGAGGCGGCTTTCGCTGACGCCTCAGGGGTTCCTTGTCTCCAACTCCGTTATTCTGGAGCTTGTGGAACGGATAGAGAATAGAGAATAAAATGAGAACGTTTATCAAGATATAAAAAATCGTGTTAAGCCTGTATAACTTTTGCAAGTAATATTTTCAATAAATAGTATGCTTTTTGTTGAGAAAAATATTTAATATAGTATAATGTAAGTGAAAATACTGATAAGCTGGTGATTCCAATGCACTATTTGACTTTGACCGCCAGATGTCCACACATTCATGTAGTAGGATATTTATGAAAAAGCGGATTATTAGCTTGATTTTGGTATTGGTCACTTTAGTTTCGTATTTTTCTATACCATCGTTTGCATATACTGTTACGGGAATTCGATGGCCTTCGAAAACAATTTACTATGCTTTCCCTTCCGGTTTAGCTTCTGTTTATAAAACGGCATGGAAGAACGCTTTGGCAGATTGGAATAAAACAAACGTTACTCTTATTTTAACTTCTGCAAGCCTTACGGATATATATTGCAAAGCGGAAAAACATTTGAATGTAGCGTGGGACGGGATCTGCAATTCACAATATAGCGGCGGTGTTTATTCTTATGCGGAATGTATACTCAACAGTTACTATTTGAATACGGTAGTTGCAAATCATAAGCGGTCTGTTGCCGCTCATGAAATTGGCCATGCATTAGGTTTGGGGCATCAGCCTTCAAACGCTCATTCGTCTATCATGAATGAATCAACTGTTCGTTATACTGTGTATGGATTATATAGTCCTCAAATTGATGATAAAAACGGTGTGAATGCAATTTATAAGTAATGAAAGGGGTTGTAAATAGTGATGAAACGATTTTCTGCTGTTTGTGCGGCGCTGCTATTGTTTGCAGCCGCTTTATTCGGCTGCTCTGCTGCCCCTGATGAGGAAGGTGTCCCTTCATTCGATATACCGGGCGGGGTGAAGGTGCAAAATATCTCCGCAAGCTGGCATAGATCCTACGATTCTATTAAGGATTTGGCGGCGGACAGCGATCTGATCGCCCTGGTGGAAATTACCGGCCAAGAACGGGTGGAACAACACGAGTCTTTATATTTCACCATTTCTACGGCGGATGTGCTGGAAACGGCGTATTCCACAGAGAATGTGGAAACAGTGGAGCTCTATCAGACAGGCCGCAGGACAGATACGGAACTGATCCAGATCGCCGAGGATCCCCTGATGAACGAAGGGGAAAAATGGTTCATTTTTGCCCGCAGAAATGAAGACGGCACATACACCATTCTGGGCCCCTTTGGGCGCTTTGCCTACGGCGGGAAGGAAAAGCCCTTCACCTGGCTCCCGGATATCACTATGAAGGGAGCTTTGGAGAGCGAAGAGCTCAGCGGCGGCGTTGAGCTGGATACTCTGCAAGAAAAAGCCGCGGCTGCGGCGGAAGAAGAGCGTGCTGCGAAATAATTTCAGCTGCCTTATAAAAGTCTATTGCGAAGGTAGGAAGAGTACAGAAGAGAGGCTCCCCATATCGCTCTTGATTGCGGCGGATGTTTATAGTATACTGTGCATGCTCCTGCTTTGGCTGTTTGGAACCGCTCCGGCTGGGCCGGGGCGGTTTTTTTCGGCTTATCGGGCTGTTTTCGCGGTTTGTATGGCCGTATGCTTCAGAATGCATGAGGAAGGAGACTCCGGAATAACGGCTGTGGGTGCGGCTCCAGGCTCCCGCAGCGCTGTGAACACCGTGATAACGGATATCCTCGGGCCTGTATTTGGATTTTTCTGTGAGCGAAATCCTATATCTTATCGTTCTTGCAATATATATCTATATAAGAATAATTAAGCTGACAGGTTTGGATTTTTTTGCTGTTTTTCGTCTTCATGAGACAAAATAAGCTTTGCCCAAAATCCTATACTTTATATGCCCTATAAGCGGCGGAAAAGGGGCGGTGGATCCTTCCTTTAGGATACGGGGATACCGCCGGTACCGGTAATATATATCAGCGGGTTTCTTTTCCTTAGGGAAAAGTGAGCCTCCTGTTGATATACGCTCGGTGTTCAGCATGAAAAAGGAGTGCTGAACGGCCTGAGCAGTCTGAACATCCTGAGCATGCTCCTATGCTTAATTTGCACGGGTTTTCGGGGGGAGAGCTTCTCCGGGAACGCCATGAAAGGTGGTACACAGATGGAAGAAATTTTGCGGGTGGAAAATCTGCGGAAGACCTTTGTTTTATCCAAAAAGCAGCAGCGGCTGGAAAAGACAAAGGAAAAGACAAAAAAAGCGGTGGACGGCATTTCCTTCACAGCCTACAGGGGAGAGGTATTTGGCCTTCTGGGGCCGAACGGAGCCGGCAAGACCACCACTTTGCGGATACTTGCCACACTT
>URRG01000011.1 GCA_900550095.1 uncultured Oscillospiraceae bacterium | reverse complement strand
TTGACCGGTCCGCCTGGCATCTGGTTTTGACAAGCGGCGGAAAGCCCGTAGCCACAGGGCGGATGTTTGTCCGAAATCCTGGACGTCCCTCCGTTTTCACCATTGGCAGATTGGCGGTGCTCCAGGAATACAGAAAAACAGGAGCCGGCAGGCTCATGCTGGAATATCTGGAAAGAGAAGCCGCCAGGCTTGGCGCCGGGAAGCTTATTCTGTGCGCCCAGGTCCAGGCTCAGGGGTTTTATAAAAAATGCGGCTACAAACGAGTCTTTCGTCCCCCTGTTGACGACGAAGGCGTTCCCCATGTGTATATGGCGAAACGGATCCGCTTTCCAAAGACCAAGCAGGAAAAGGGCAGAACCGCACTGCGGGCAACCGCGCTCCTTCTCTCTGCCTGGCTTGCGGCTTACGGCGCCGGAGGCGAAATACTTTATCGGGAGCTTTTAGCGCCCCAGGCTTTTTCCGGCACGGCTCCCGCTGCCGCGCCTGTAAAAGGCGAGCCCGGGTCCCTAACCTGGGAAGCTCTTCCTGCTGAAAATGGAAACAGCCTTTACGCGCGCCGGATTGTTCAAAAAGGCGGCGAAAGGTGGGTCGTTCTTCTGCATCCCTATGGGTGCGACGGCAGTTATATGCAGGAATACGCCGGACATTTCTATCGGATGGGCTGCAGTCTTCTCATCCCCGACCTGCGGGGCCACGGCAAGAACTCCTGGGCCCCTGTCTCCATGGGGATCCGAGACGGCCGCGATGTGGCCGCATGGTGCGAAAAGCTCGCCTCCGAATATCCCGAATGCAGCATCGGGATATTCGGCCTTTCCATGGGCGGGGCCGCCGCTTTGACGGCTTCAGGCGAAAAATTGCCGGAAAACGTAAAGGCTATAGCCGAGGATTCCGCATATCTCTCCCCATGGGACGCCCTTTCCCGAAAGCTGCAGACGGATTTCGGGCTGCCCTCCTTTCCCTTTTTGAACGCGGCGGACAGCCTTTCCTCCTTATATAACGGCTATTCCCCTGCCTCAGCCTCCTGTCTTTCTTCCGTAATCCATTCCTCCACTCCGACGCTCTTTATCCATGGCGGCGAAGACTCGCTGGTGCCGGTAAGCGACATGGAACGCCTCTACGCTTCTGCAACGTGTCCCAAAGAAAAACTCGTCATCCCTGGGGCTTCCCATGCGCAGTGTGCCCAAAGCGACCCAGACCTCTACTGGTTCGCTCTGGAACGGTTTTTCTCTATGTATCTTTTTGAAGACGGCGCACAGGAGAATCCCTGAATACGGAAAGGCAAACCTCTGAAAAAACAAAGGCCTTCGGAACCGGAAGGTTCCGAAGGCTTATCTGTTTATAATACAGTTTTCAAAAATATCTGCGGCCCCCGCGAGATACCGGCGGGAATCAGAATTTGACGATCTCGCCGTCTACAGTGCCGGTAAGACCCGCGGCGTTGGCTTCATCCGTGTCGATATGAACAGCCAGACCCGCCGTTTTGCTGACGCGGACGATTACGTCTCCAAAAATCAAAGCTCGGTCGTTGTATTCCAACCGAAGGCCCACGGCCTCCCCATCGGTAACACCGTATTCCACCGCCTGCTCGGGCGTCATGTGCGCATGACGCTTTGCCACAATGACACCCTTCTGAACTTCTATTTCACCCTTGGGCCCGATGATCTTGCAGCCGGGGGTCCCCTCTAAGTCGCCGGACATACGAAGAGGCGCGTCGATCCCAAGTGCGCGTGCGTCGGTCTTGGCCACCTCTATCTGCGTCTCGGGACGAACAGGCCCCAGAATCGACATTTTCAGCGATGACTTCGGCCCCACGACTTCTACCTTTTCCATGCAGGCGAACTGCCCAGGCTGCGAAAGATCCTTCTTGGGGGTAAGGGCGTACCCCGCCCCGAACAGCGTATCCAGATCGCCCTGCGTCAGATGCACATGGCGCGCGGAAGTCTCTACCATTATTTTCATGTCTATATCCATCTCCATTCATAAGTTAGGACAAAATCTGCTTTTTCTATTTTACTCCTCCCTTTTAGAAAGTTCAACACCAAATCCGTGGAATTCTATGGTATAATGTGCGCAGAGATCAATCTCTGCGCATGCCGAAACTCAAAACAAATCCAAGGGACTTGTTTCAAGTTTCTCTGGCGATGAGCGGCGGCTCTTGCCGCCAGGACAGTATAAGTGTGCGCAGAGATCAATCTCTGCGCATGCCGAAACTCAAAACAAATCCAAAGGACTTGTTTCAAATTTCGCTGGCGATGAGCGGCGGCTCTTGCCGCCCGTGTGCCGGTGGGCATATTAACGCGTTTCTGTTTTCTGCTCGGAGCGAAAATCTGCTCCCATAAAACCGCCTTTCCTCAGCCGAAAACGGAACAAAAATATACAGAAGCGCTAAAACGAAATTTGGAGCCATATGGAAAGGATGGAATATCATGTACGATAACTGGATGGAACTGCAGGAGGCATGTCTCTCCTGCCAAAAATGCGGGCTGCACCGGGGATGCCGCCAAGTGGTCTTCGGCGTAGGAAACCCGGAATCAAAAGTCCTGTTCATCGGGGAAGGCCCGGGAGAACAGGAAGATATCCAGGGAGAGCCCTTCGTAGGCCGCAGCGGCCAATTTCTGGATAAAATGCTGGCGGCTGTGGGGCTCGACAGGCACCGGGATCTCTATATCGGCAATATTGTGAAATGCCGCCCTCCCCAGAACCGGGATCCCCTGCCGGAGGAACAGGAACAATGCATTGGATGGCTCAGGAACCAGACGGCCCTGCTCCGGCCAAAGATCATCGTTTGTCTGGGCCGCATTGCAGCTATGAAGATCATCCGTCCCGATTTCAAGATCACTAAAGAGCACGGAGTCTTTTATGAAAAAAACGGCGTTCTTCTCATGGCTACCCTCCATCCTGCGGCCCTTCTGCGCAATCCCTCCAGCAAGCCCGGCGCTTTTGAGGATTTTTTAAAGCTGCGGCAAAAAATGGAGGAGCTGGGGCTCAAAGAACCGGAAACCTTCTAAGGATGGGATCGATGGAAAATAATGCTGGACAGGAGTATTCCGCTTCATAATACAGTTTTGAAAAGCGAAAGATACTCCCTTTCAAAGATTGCCCTGCCACAAGGATATCTTTTCAGAAGCTATCAACCCGGTGACGAAAAGGAATGGGCGAGGCTGGAATACAAAACCGGCGGTTTCGAATCTCCGGAGAAGGCGGAAGAATACTTTCTGTCTCATACCGTCACACTATATGCGAACTGCAGAAGCGCTGTATTTTTGTTGCAAATCTTGCCGGCAGACCGCCGGCGGATGCTTTTGGTCTACTGGAATTTCGGTACTGCAAAAAGCATCTATAGAACCTGCATACCTGCACATAAAAAGAGACGGCAATGCCGTCTCTTTTTCGCAGACTACAGAAACCGCTTCATTCCTTCCACATTTTCTTCTTCTGTAGCAAGGAATTTTCCCGCCAGCTGCTCTACCTTGGGATCTGTATCCCCTGACTCCCGGTATGCCTTCTGCTTTCGGATAGTCTCGGTGATGCCCATGGTATTGCCCTGCACCATCATCTCCGCCATATGGGAGACGGAGGGATCCTTCCAGGTTTTCATGGCCGTCATCATCTGGGAGGAAAACCTCGCCATGGGAGAAACGTTCTCCTGGTTTTCCCCCTGTTTTTTCAGAAGCCCGTCGGCTGTTTCATAGAGCGTCTCATATTCGCTCAACTGACGTTTCAACTCCCGGCGGAAAGCGGGATCCTCTGTTTTCCCCAGCAGATCCAATATGCCCTGCCGGCCCATCTGAGTTCCCTGGCGGATAAAATTCAGCATTCCTGCGGTATCTGTCTTCTCGGGCCGGCGTTTTTCCCCGCCGGCCGGACTGTTTTTCCTGTTTCCGTTACCTTCAGACATCTTTTCACCCCCAAAGGGAGTGTTCGCAGGAAAACGGGGAATTATACTGTTTCGGAGCGCGAAACTTGGATCTTTCCCAATATCTCCCCAATACTGCCTGCAATCACCAGGTCGGCTCTTCCGTCCATATGCGTGGGGCTCTTATTGATGACCGCCAGATGTTTCCCCTGGAAATATCCCACCAGTCCGTTGGCAGGATAGACCACCAGAGATGTGCCGCCTATGATCAGCATATCCGCCTCCTGGATGGCCCTCAGCGCCCCCTGCAGAACATCCTGATCCAGACCTTCCTCATATAAAACTACGTCGGGTCTGATGATGCCGCCGCAGGAACACTGGGGAACGCCCTCGCCATGCAGGATATCCTGCACGGTATACATTTTCCCGCAGCGGGTGCAGTAATTCCTGTATACGGAGCCGTGCAGCTCATATACGTTCCGGCTGCCCGCAGCCTGATGGAGCCCATCTATATTCTGGGTCACAACGGCGGAAAGTCTTCCGGCCGCCTCCAGTTCGGCCAGCTTCCTGTGGGCGGCGTTGGGCTTTGCATCCAGATACAGCATTTTGCTGCGGTAAAAACGGTAGAATTCCTCCGGATGAAGCTGAAACATGGTATGGCTCAGCATCTCTTCCGGCGGATAGGCGTACTGCTGGTTATACAGACCGTCCACACTGCGGAAATCCGGTATCCCGCTCTCTGTGGAAACGCCCGCCCCGCCGAAAAACACGATCCTGCTGGAATCGTCCACCATAGCCTGCAGAGCGGCAAGCTCATTTGCCTGCTTCATAGTATTCCCCCTTTCCTGTATTGTAGGATATCCCACTCGGAAAAGCAAGCGTCTTCCCCTGCCGCCGCCCAGGCTTCACAGGATTTTTCAAAAGGCGGGAATCCCCTTTCAGGCGCACAGCCTGCCGAAAAGGTGAATATTTCGTTACAACCGGAAAAAAGCCATTGTATTCCATGCGGCTTTCTTTATATAATGGGAAAGACAGAATACGATGTAAACCGTCAGCTCCAGTCTTATCCCTTCCCAACGCTATGGAATTACAGATGAAAGGTGCGGATCCCTTTGCGCGATATAGCCATATCTATTATAAAAGAAGTGAAAAAAGCCGTTATAGGCAAGGACGACATAATCACAAAAACGCTGATGGCCATTCTCTCCCGAGGCCACATCCTTCTGGAGGATATACCCGGCGTGGGAAAAACCACCCTGGCCATGGCCTTTTCCAAAGCGACGCAGCTGACCTGGAAACGCACACAGTTTACGCCCGACACCCTGCCCTCGGATATAACCGGTTTTTCCATGTACAACCGGGATACGGGCACATCGGAATATATGCCCGGAGCTGCCTTCTGCAATCTTTATCTGGCGGATGAAATCAACCGGACAAGTTCCAAGACGCAGAGTGCTCTTTTAGAGGTGATGGAAGAGGGACGCATCACCGTGGACGGCGTCACCAGAGAGGTCCCCAAGCCCTATACCGTGATCGCCACTCAGAACCCCATCGGTTCGGCAGGGACCCAGCTTTTGCCCGAATCTCAGCTGGACCGCTTTCTGATCCGCCTGACTATGGGATATCCAAGTCCGGAGCACGAAATGGAGATCCTGCGCCGTCGGGAGCAGGGAAACCCGCTGGAATCCGTAAGGCCTGCGGCAGGCGCCAAAGAGCTTCTTGCCATGCAGGAGCTGGTGGAACGCGTCTATATCTGCGACGAAATCTACCAGTATATTCTCAGTCTTTCCCTGGCCACCAGGGAGAACGACTTGATCCGCCTGGGTCTGAGCCCTCGGGGCTCCCTCGCTCTCTGCAGCATGAGCCGGGCCGCGGCATGGCTCCAGGGGAGGGACTACGTAGTGCCCGGGGACGTCTCCTTCATATTCCGCGACGTGGCCGCCCACAGGATCGTGCCTTCTTCCAAGGCGAGGCTTGCCGGCATGCAGGCCGGGGAGATCCTCAGCGGTATCCTGGAACAGACGCCGGTCCCTGTCCCCAGGAAACGGAGCGTGTAAGCATGATTCAGGCATGGATACTCTACATTTTTCTGCTATTGGGAAGCTTCGCCTTTTTTGTGTTTTACACGGAATATATTTCCTTCTTTCTTTTTGCGGCCGTACTCCTGTTCCCCCTCTTTTCCCTTCTTCTGTTCCTTCTTGGGAAAAGGAAGCTGCGTCTCCGCTTTCTCCCCGGTTCCCCCGCAGCGCAGAAGGGAGAAACTTGCTCCTTTCTGCTGGAAGCGGAAAAACCGTTTTTTCTTCCCCTTGTCAAATGCAGGATACGCCTGACCCTTCATAATACCTTTTCAGGGGAGCTTCTCACGCAGGGGCTGGAATTCCCCCTTGTCTCCCGCAGGACCCGTATCCCCATCCCCTGTGTTTCCGGATGCTGCGGCCGTGTGGTCTTTTCTCTTTCCAAATGCAGAATCTTTGATTTTACCCGGCTTTTTTCCGCTCCCCTTACGCCGCCCCAGCCGGAAGCCGCCTTTTTTCTGCCCTCTATTCCCGTTTACGAACCGGCGGGCGAAAACTTTGCCCCCGCCGAAGGGGTGGAGGACTCCAATCCCAGGCGCCGGGGAAGCGACCCGTCGGAAACTTTCGATCTGCGTTCCTGGCAGGAGGGGGACCGTCTGCGGGACGTTCACTGGAAGCTCACCGCAAGGACTGGGGATACGATCGTTCGGGAGCACGCCAGCCCCGCGCGTCCCCCTCTAAAACTGTATATCCGTTTCTGCGGTTCCGCCGCGGAACGGGACGGAACATTGGAAGCAGCCGCGGCTCTGGGCTTGGCCTTCTGCGCAAGCGGTCTCCCTATAGAATTCCTGTGGGAGGATCATTCCGGAGAAAAGGCTGCAGAAAGCCTGTGCTCCTTCCTGCTGCAGGACCAGAAGGAGCTGGTTCCCTGTCTGGAAGCGCTTCTTTCCTCCGTTCCGGGTACGGGAACGTATACCGCGGAACCGTTCCGTTCGGGGGAGCCCCATATCTTTCTCTCGGGTCCCGTATCCCTGGACGAGCTGAAACAACATTTTCTATTGGCCGGCAAATTCCCCCGCGCGGTCCTCACGGTGACGGAACAGGATGCCCCTCATGAAACCGTCCTTCATGGCTCCGGCTTTTCCTTTCTGCGCCTGCAGCCAGGGCGGATCGAGGAAGGACTCCGTCTCTTTACTCTTTGTCCGGAAGGGGGAAGCGTCTTATGAAACCGGAAATCTCCGTCGCAGAGGGTTCTCTCTCCTTCCCCGTTCTCTCTCCTACAGACCGAAAGGGACTTCTTACACGGACCGTTACGGACTGGCTCCTGCTGTTTCTGATTTGTGCGGGAACATATTTGCCTTTTATTGAAATCTTCAGCCTGCCTGTCGGCTCTCTGCAGCCGCTTCTGCTGCCCGTCTGCCTGCTGTTTTCTTTTCTGTTTACGGCGCTCTTTTTTTTCCATAAAATAGCCATATGGGCTTTGCCCCTTTGTTCGGCGGGCTGGTGCGTTTTGGTGTGGAACACGCGGGAAATTTTCGTCCAGGGGTTCATTCTCTGTGTGAATCAAATATTTTCCGCCTGCGAAGAGGAATTGGGCGGCACGTTTCCTCATTATTTGGTGAAAGACGAGGCTGTTTTCCGCAAGGAGGAATATTGCTTCCTTTTCATCTTGGTCCTCATGTTCGTACTGATGGAAATAACAGCCTGGGGTGTGATCCGTCTGCGCAGCGCTCCCCTGGTCCTTGTTCTGTCGGTTCCCTTTTTGGCGGCGCCCCTGCTCATCGGAAGCCTCCACCCTCTTTACGCCTTGATCCCGGTGCTGGCTTCGATAGCGGCCCTCTTCCTGCGCTTTACAAAAAAGGAATATGTCCGCCAATATGTTTATCAAAAGCGCCTGCGGATCGCTTCGGAAGGGGACGGCGGAAAGACCGCATCCGCGGTCTTCTGCACGGCTTTAGCTGTTCTTACTCTGATCTGGGCTGTTTTTCCTCCGGAAACGTTTAAACGGCCTGAAGCTATAGACGAACTGCGCGTTTCCGCCGAGGATTTCTTTTCTTCTTTTGGGAAGCAGCCGCCCTCGGACGATATCGTCTGGGAGCCTTCCAGTCAATTCACCTCCAGCAGGGTGGATCTGGCCTCCAAAGGCGATCTGGATTTCAGCGGAAAGACCGTTTTGAAGATCCGCTGCGATTCTCCCGCCGACATCTATCTGCGGGGATTCACCGGCGGGACGTACACCCATTCCTCCTGGCGTATCCTGGAAAACAGGGCCTATGAAAATCTCTCCTCTTCCCTGAACCGGTATAATCCGCTCCTCTACTGGGGCGGCAGCCAGGCAGCGCCCTATTCCGTTTCCCACATCGAGATAGACGCGCTGGGAGAAACCTCTTCCATGCTGGCTCCTCAAGGATTGAAGACCCTTCCTGCAGATGCAGAATACTCCTTCGACCAATCCTTTGTTTTTCAGGTTCCGAAGCAGCAGTATTCCCTCACAGCCTACTCCGCTTCTATGGAGGAGGCCTATCAGATCGGCCCCCGCGCTTCCATGACCCAATTCCTCTGCACCATCGCCCAATACTACGATGAAAACGGCGAAGGCTTTGAGGACGCCTTCACCATGGAGCCTGACCGGAACCGCGCCGCTTATCTGCGCAATCTTTCCGCCTCCGTGCAAGGTGCTCTGTCCGCCGACGCTCTGGCTTTTCTGCAGGCTGAGATGGATTACAGGCAGTTTGCCTTATATCAATACACCCGTATTCCGGACGATCTTTCTCCCTATCTGGATACCGTTCTGGAAACGATCCGCCGGGAGTACTGGCGGGCCCCCCAGGAGGGGGATTCCGGCCTGCAGCCCTTGGTCGACGCTGTGACCGGGTATCTGACCGGAACCTGCCGGTATTCCCTCTCTCCCGGAACTACTCCGCCGGGTGAGGATTTCACCCGGTATTTTCTGGAGGAAAGCCGGGAAGGCTACTGCGTCCATTTCGCTACGGCGGCGACTCTTCTCTTCCGTTCCATGGGAATTCCCGCCCGGTATGTAGAGGGATATATCGTTCCCCAGCGGGATTTCGGCGGCAGCGACGCAGAGGGCTGGGTCCATGTCTCCGACGAAAGAGGCCACGCATGGGCCGAGATCTACGTTCCCCTTTACGGATGGGTGCCTGTAGAGACCACTCCGGGCTATTCGGAAGGCTCTGCGCAAAATCCCAATATGCCCTATCCCGAAGAGGAAGAACCTTCTGAAATGCCTGAGGAAAGTTCTTCTGAAACCGCCGTGCCATCCGCTGGAGATGAAGAGACGTCCTCCCCTTCGCTTCCGGCCGTTTCTTCTCCCGCCTCGTCCCCGGCCAACCAGTCCGAAGGCGGCGAGGCCCACTTCCCAGCAGGTATCCTTTTAGGGTGCTTTTCCTGTATCCTTCTGGCGGGATTTTTATGGTTCATGCGGCGTCTTCTTATGAAAGGGAGGCAGAAGCGTGCTTCCGATCCGGACAGGATCCGCGCCGTGCTTTTCCTCTACAGGACCGCGGAAAAAATATGCCGCCCTGAAACGGTTCCGGAACCGCTGCAATCTCTCGCAGAAAAGGCTGCTTTCAGCCGCCAGCCGATCATGGAGGAAGAATACCAGTCGGCCCTGGAAGCCGCGGAGAATTGCCGCCTGCAGAAGCTCGCCGCTCTTCCCCGGTGGAAGAGGTCTCTCTTCCGGCTCCTTTACGGATCCCTGCGCGGTGAAGAAGCCTCTAACGGCACCCAAAACAACTGAAAACCGCGTAAGGGAAGGCCGTTTCCTTCCCTTACGCAGCTCCGACTATAAGGAGGTCTTTTTATGCTGTACTGCCCCGACTGTATGCATCCCTGCGAAGAAGAGGACGCGGCATGCCTGAACTGCGGGAACCGCCGCCTTCGTCCCGGAAAGGATGGGGACCCCGTCTATCTGCTTACGGAAACCACGGAATTCGTGCGCTCTCTGGAATGGCTGCTGGATGAAGAAAAAATCCCTTATTTGGATAAAAATGCCGAGCTCACAACAAAGCCTTATGTGATGAATGTGCGGACGCTGCATCTTTTCGTCCCCTTCCAATTCTATAACCAGAGCCTGCAGCTGGCAAAAGATCTCTTTGCCGCAGAGCATGCAGAAAACAAAGGATATGTCCTTGAAGATGCCGAAGGATCGGAAGAACTCTGTGAAGATATGGAAACGGAATAGCCGTAGGATATTTTCGCAGTTCCCCCTATCTCTGCGGAACTGCAGTTTTCTGATTTGTCTCAGCTATCCGAAAAAAGGAAGGCAGGTCTTTTGATTTGCCTTCCTTTTTTATTTTTTCTTTCTTTTTCCATAGGTACTTCTATCCTCAATCGATCCAATATCTATACTATTAGGATATATAATCATAAAATATACAAATAATTAATAAATTCATAGGCAGGGAGAATTACTGGGGAACACAGCCCTACGCAGGACAAAAGCAAAGAGGCCCGGAACCTATTCACTGGTTCCGGGCCTCTTTGCATGCTCTCGATCCGTATGACAAACCGGCCTTATTCTTCCACCATCAGGCTGCAGATCGCATTGGAAAACGCCAGGGGATCCTCGATGGAGACACCCTCGATCAAAAGCGCCTGGTTATACAGCAGAGACGCGTATTTCTTTACCTTATCCTTATCAGAGGCAAAGAGAGAAACCAGCTTTGCAAAGATCGGGTGGGAGGCGTTGATTTCCAGTACGCGCTGAGCCTTTACCTTCTCGCCGGCGGGCATAGCGTTCAGGACCTTTTCCATCTCCATGGAAATAGCCCCCTCCGTAGAGAGGCAGACAGGATGGCTTTTCAGCTTATTGGAGAGGATAACCGCCTTCACCTTGCCCTCAAGGGCTTCTGCCATGAAGCTCAGCAGCTCCTTGTTTTCCTCCACCTGCTTTTCAGCTTCCTTCTTTTCTTCCTCTGTCTCCAGCCCAAGATCGTCCGCCGATACGGAGCGGAATTCCTTTTCGCCGTATTGCATCATCATCTTCAGGGCAAATTCATCCACCGGATCCGTGAGATAGAGGATCTCATAGCCCTTATCCTTCAAAGCCTCCGTCTGAGGCAGAAGATCGATACGGTCCACCGTTTCGCCGCAGGCATAGTAGATATACTTCTGCTCCTCCTTCATCCGGGAGACATATTCCTTCAGCGTTACGAGTTTCTTTTCAGCTGAAGAGACGAACAGAAGGAGATCCTGCAAAAGCTCCTTGTGCATACCGTAATCGCCGTACACACCGTATTTCAGCTGCAGGCCAAAATTCTTCCAGAATTTCTCGTATGTCTCCCTATCGTTCAGAAGCATGCTTTCCAGCTCGGATTTTATTTTCTTTTCCAGCCGGGAAGCAATGATTTTCAGCTGGCGGTCATGCTGCAGCATCTCGCGGGAAATATTCAGAGAAAGATCCTGGCTGTCCACAAGGCCCTTTACAAAGCTGAAATAGTCGGGCAGTAAATCCGCGCATTTCTGCATAATCATCACGCCGTTGCTGTAAAGCTGGAGGCCCTTTTCATACTCCTTGCTGTAGTAATCATAAGGAGCCCTGGCAGGGATAAAGAGCAAAGCGTTATAGGTGGCCGTTCCCTCCGTGCTGCTGTGGATCACCTTCAGCGGATCCTCAAAATCCATAAACTTGTCCTTATAGAAGGCATTGTACTCCTCCGGAGTGATCTCACTGCGGTTCTTTCTCCAGAGAGGCACCATGGAATTCAGAGTCTCTACTTCTTTATAGGTCTCATATTCCGGCGTTTTGTATTTCCCCTCCGCGTCTTTGTCCGTGCCTTCGATCATCCGGCTTTTTTCCATCTCCATACGGATCGGGTAGCGGATATAATCGGAATACTTCTTCACCAGATTCTTCAAAGTATAGGTATCCAGATACTCGTCATAGCCCGTGTCCTCTGTATTCTCCTTCAGTTTCAAAAGAATTTCCGTGCCATGATCCTCTTTTTCGCAAGGCTCCATAGTATATCCGTCGGCCCCGGAGCTTTCCCAGCACCAAGCCTCTTCGCTGCCAAAGGCGCGGCTTTTCACCGTCACCTTTTCCGCCACCATGAAGGCAGAATAAAAGCCCACGCCGAACTGGCCGATGATTTCTATATCTTCCTTGGGCTCCGCGTCCTTTTTAAAATTCAGGGAACCGCTTTTTGCAATGGTACCCAGGTTGTTTTCCAATTCTTCCTTTGTCATACCGCAGCCGTTATCCGTGATTTTCAGGGTACGGTTTTCCTTATCGGGAACAAGCCAAATAGAAAAATCCTCTCGGTTCAGGCCCGTATCTCCGTCGGTCAGCGTCTTATAATAGAGCTTATCCACTGCGTCGCTGGCGTTGCTGATCAGCTCCCGGAGAAAAACCTCCCTGTGGGTATAGATAGAATTGATCATCAGATCCAAAAGACGCTTTGATTCCGCTTTAAATTGCTTTTTCGCCATGATACCGAACTCCTTTATATTTCAAATTCCGTGAGCGTCCACCGGATTTTCTCCAGTTTTAGCACTCTTTCTATCTAAGTGCTAAATTCAGTATAGTACTCAACGGAAGAAAAATCAATGAATATTTTGTAAATTCCTGCAAAAAGCCGCTGGAAAGCACTCGGGCTTTCCAGCGGTCTCCGGTTCAAGCGTTCCAGAAAACTCCTACTTTTCGGCAGTATCCTCAGGAGATATATCTTCCAGACCGTCTGTGGTCTCCTTTTCCGTCAGGTTGGGCACATAATCATGGTCCACTGTGATCACAGCCTTATATCCGGCGTTCAATTCTGCCAGCTTTCCACTCACTCTTCTCTGGAGCTCCTCATCCTTCAGAGGATATCCAAATGGAACACAGATGTCGAAAATAACATTTGTATGGGAATTCCCCCAAACGACCCTAAAATCATGCATAGTGATCGCGGGATCCAACTCCCGCAGCTTCTCTTTCACCTGATGCCGGAGCTCCATAGTCCGGGGATTATCCACATCCACAGGATCCATATGCACTACCAAATGAATATTCTCTTCCCGCAAAAAATCATGCTCGATCGTATCCACGATGTCGTGGCTCACCATAATATCTGCGCTGGCCGAAACCTCACAGTGCACAGAGGCAAAACACCTGCCCGCACCATAGGTATGGATGACAAGATCGTGGATCCCGAGAATACCGTCGTACATCAGGATTTTTTCACAGATATGATCCACAAGCTCATGAGGCGGCGCAACGCCCAGCAAAGGGCTGCTGGTTTCGACGATGACCTTGACGCCGGTAACGATGATAAACACCGCCACCACCAGGCCCATATATCCATCCAAATTGAAGCCTGTCAGGCGGGTGAGGAGCAGACCGGCAAGCACGGCAGCCGTGGAAAACACATCGTTAAGGCTGTCTGCCGCCGCGGCGGAAAGGGTCGGGGAAGCGATTTTCTTCCCAACCGATCTGTAAAAAAGGCACTGCCATCCCTTTACCAGAGCGGAAATGAGCAAAACCACTGCGGCCAATACGCTGAAGGAAGCTTCCTCCGGATGAAAAATCGCATCGACAGAGCTCCCCGCCAGCTGCAGCCCCAGCATCAGGATCAGAAACGATACGATCATCCCGGAAATATATTCCATCCTGGCATGGCCATAGGGATGCTCCGCATCCGCGGGCTTCCCGGAGAGTTTGAAACCCACCAGCGTCACCACCGAAGAAGCGGAATCCGAAAGGTTATTCACGGCGTCCGCAATGATGGAAATACTGCTGAAAAGAAGCCCTGCCGTAATTTTAGCGGCAAACAGAAGAAGGTTCGTCACAATGCCCACAAGACCGGCAAACTTCCCATACCTCTCCCGCACGGCAGGGGAATGAACGTCTTTATACTCCTTCACAAACAGACGAATCAAAAGCTCCGTCAAGTGCCGTCCTCCTTTCCGGAACAGGGAATCCCCCCTGCAGCATTCTAGTATTATACGGCAAAAAGACTTCCTCCCACACAGTCTATCCCCACGATCAGCGGAAAATTTTCCACTTCAAGACGTTTTACGGATTCACAGCCCAAATCCTCGAAGGCTACTACTTCCAGAGAACGGACGGCCTTTGCCGCCAAAGCCCCCGCTCCTCCCAAGGCGCAGAGATACACGGCGCCATTTCGCTCAATAGCCCGGCAGACCTCCGGGCTGCGGTTCCCCTTCCCGATCATGGCGGTAAGGCCCAGATCCAGAAAACGGGGAGCGAATACATCCATACGGGAAGAAGTCGTAGGCCCGCAGGATCCGATAGGCAGTCCCTCCGGCGTGGGAGTCGGCCCTGCGTAATAAATCACCGAGCCTTTCAGCGGAAAGGGAAGGGGTTCCCCTTTTTCCAGCATGGCGGTAAGACGCTTATGGGCCGCGTCCCGGGCCGTATATATCGTACCGCTCAAAAGGATATTCTGCCCTGCCCGCAGATTTTTTGCCTCCAGAGGCAGGGATTCTACCGTTACATGAAGCCGTTCAGCCATATGTATTCCTCCTCTTTCCTAAACCGCCGCTTCACAGGCATATATACACTGTTTATAAAGCTGCTCTCATTCTCAGCGGTTTCACGTATGCCGGACGTCTGTGTGCGTACCGCCGCAAGCTTCCGTTCCATAGAAAACGGGAACCTGCACAGCGCAGCTCCCGTATCCAAAGCGCCGGGCTGCCTTTTTGCATCCCGCTGCGTATTTCTTCTGAAGCGTCTCTAAAGCTGCCGTCAGTGGAACATGTCTTTTTTTCTTAATATCCAATAGGCGACCATCATGCATACCGCCGCCAATATGATGGGAAACCAAAAATTCGGAAAAGGAAGCCATTCCACATTCATTCCGTAAAAACTCGAAATAATAGTAGGAATGGACATCAAAAGGGTAATAGACGCCAGCACCTTCATGACCACATTCAAATTATTGCTGATAACGGAAGCAAAAGCATCCATTGTGCCGGAAAGGATATTGAGATAAATATTGCTCATTTCAATGGCCTGCTTGATTTCGATCAGCACATCTTCCAAAAGCTCCTGATCCTCATCATACAGCTTGACAGCCCGGCCCCGCATTATTTTTTCCATTGTGATTTCATCCGCCTTCAGCGAAGAAGAAAAATACACCAACGACTTTTCTATATCCAGAAGCTGGATCAATTCCTCATTGTGCATGGATTTGCGCAAAGAACGCTCCACCTTGTCGCTCAATTTATCGATCTGCTTAAGATACTGCAGATAACGGATAGCGACGCGCAGCATAATAGTCAGGACAAAACGGGTCTTCAGATTGGTTTGGACATTCTTGACCATCCCTTCGGCGAATTCCGTCATAATAGGATTCTCTCTAAGACAGACGGTAAGAATATTCTTTTCAGTTATGATGATTCCCAAAGGCATAGTGCTGTATGCCAGATTCTTCCCATTCTTTTCCAAAATCGGAATATCCACCACAATCAGGGTGCTTTCATCCTCGATATCAATATGGGAGGTTTCTTCTTCATCCAGGGCGGAACGAAAAAAGTCCGGCTCAATATGAAAATCCCGGATCAGAGAGCTTATCTCTTCATCCGTCGGTTCCACACAGCGGATCCAGCAGCCGGGCTCCACCTGCGAAAGAGAAGTCATCTTCCCATCGATGGTTTTGTAAAAAGACAGCATTGGCCTGCATCTCCTTTATTCGTATCTTTTCTCCGGTTCTGCATAAATCACATAAAGGGTCTGGTTTCACAATGCCACCTCCTGACAAAGGCCTGCCGGATTCCAGCTCGTTCCTAAAACGGAAGTACCGCCAAAAACATGCAGGTCAAAAAAGAATATACACGATACCTTTTGTTATTATAGCACATCACAGCACGATTACAAGAGATAAATAGCAATACATACGCATAATCACCTTTAAAGCCTCAAAAACGCCTTAAACGGCCGAATTTGAGAAAAAACCAATTGAAGAAAATCCATAAACGGTCTGCAAAACGGCGCGGTTTGCTATAAATCTGTGTAAGATATCAGAAAGTGCAGATCAAAGCTACTTCTCTGAGGATCTCTAAAATCACGCGCTCCGCTGCCCGCGCGCCTCAAGGTTCCCGAAAAGGCCGCCGACCTATGCCCATGAAAAAAAGACGGGGAAAAATTCCTCCTTGCCGGCTTCTTATTTCCATTCTTTCTCTGCAAGGCTTGCATCCTGACGCAGGCCGCAGCGCGCGAAAGCATACAAAGACAAAAAGGCTGCCGCAGATCAAAGCAGCGGCAGCCTCGACAGCCGGAAAAGCATCTCTTCCGTGCAATCAATTCACGATTTTATTTGCGGTTAAAGATAGAGATGATATCCACAAAATCTTCCTCGCCCAAAGAATTGTCGGAAGCAGGGGAGGCCGCCGGCGCAGAAGGCGTAACCGCCGGTTTAGGCTCACTGGAAGCAGAGGAAGCGGCAGCTACAGAAGGGACTTCCTCTCCGTTGAGATTGGTAAATCCCGTTGCGATAACCGTCACGCTGAGCTCGTCCTCCATGGTCTCATCAAAAGCGGCGCCCCAGATGATGTTCGCTTCCTCATGGGCCTGCTGGGTAATCATAGACGATGCGGTTTCGATCTC
>URRG01000010.1 GCA_900550095.1 uncultured Oscillospiraceae bacterium | reverse complement strand
TATCGCCCCGCCGGGAACAGCCGGAAACTGGAACGGCTGCCCGGCGGATCCGCTGTTTCAGGGGATCCGGCAGGAAACAGTGGAGCTGATAGAAAAATTCCTGGCTTTGGGGCAGAGAGAGGGGCTTCTCCGGGAAAACCTGGAATTCTACGAGGCCGTCTTCGCGTGTTCTTCCGTGTTTTCTATATTCAACGTGGTGGATACGGGAAACGAAGACTTTCTGCAGAAGGTTTTCAGTGAAAAAGAGCTGGAGGAAGAGGCGTACGCCGTCTTCCTGCGTATTCTGGGATGAACCGGTCTCCTGCCCGCCTCTCTTTCGATAGGAGGCACGGTGTAAGATATTTCTGAACAGAATGACGGGACGCCGGAGGATGTGTTTCTCCGGCGTCCTTTTTTCCGGTGGGCGTTTATATAAAGAAAATTGCATACATTTTATTTGGATTGTGCTATAATGATAGACGATACGGCGCCGTTTTCTGCCGATGGGGGAGGCGGGCCGCAGAAAGGCCGTTGTTTGAAAGGACGGCTGATTCAAAATGATGTGAAACGCATCGGAAATATAGTAAAACCGGGCGCAGGCCCGCAGGAGGAGTGAGACTTTTGCAGGAGACAAGCAAGGGAGCCGTACAGGGCCGCAGCGGAGGCGGAACGCCTTCCGGGGCGGGAGAGATCATCAAGGCCGTATGCAGGAATATGGAAAGGGTCCTGGTGGGCCGGGCAAAGGTGACGGAATATATGCTCGCCGCTATGATCGCCGGGGGCCATGTGCTTCTGGAGGACGTGCCCGGCACGGGCAAAACGGTGATGGCCAAGACGCTGGCCCGTTCGGTGGACGCGCAGTTCGGGCGTATCCAGTTTACGCCGGATCTTTTGCCATCGGATGTGACTGGCCTCAATATTTACGACCGGAAGACGGGGAATTTTGAGTTCCACCCGGGCCCTGTTTTCTGCAATATCCTGTTGGCGGATGAGATCAACCGGGCGACGCCCAGAACGCAGTCCAGCCTTTTGGAGTGCATGGAAGAGCATCAGGTGACGGTGGACGGCGTGACCCGGAAGCTGGAAGAACCTTTTTTTGTGATAGCCACCCAAAACCCTGTGGAGACCGCCGGAACCTTCCCTCTTCCGGAGGCCCAGCTGGACCGCTTTCTCATGCGTCTTTCCGTGGGGCTTCCCTCTGACGAGGAGGAGTACGCCATCCTGCAGCGGTTCATCCGTGACGACCCGTTAGAGGAGCTGCAGGCGGTCTGCAGCGGGGAAGACGTTCTTTCCCTGCGCCGCAGGTGCCCTGAAATCCATGTCCATCCGGAGATGCTCCGCTATATCCAGCGCCTGGCGGCGGAGACGCGCAGGAGCAACGCCGTTTCCAGCGGCGTCAGCCCCCGGGGAACGCTGGCTCTGCTCAGATGCTCCCAGGCCCTTGCGCTGGTAAGGGGCAGGGACTATGTAGTCCCTGAAGACGTGAAGGAGCTTTCCGTGCCCGTGCTGGCCCACAGGCTTATTTTCCTGGGAGGCTTTGCCGCAGCCGGCGAGGCGGAGGCGCTTATCCGCGAGATAGCGGAGAAAACGCCTGTTCCCACGGAAGATTGGGGCCGGTGAGCTATGGCCGTCCTGTTAGCGATAGCGGGCGCTCTTCTCATCATGCTGCTGGAGCGCCGGCTTTGGAAACGATACTGGGGCCGCGGCCTGTCGTCGGAGATCTCTTTTGACCGCCGGGAGGTGCAGGAGGGGGATTCGTGCTTTCTGACGGAGATCGTGACCAACCGGAAATTTCTTCCCCTGCCGGTCCTGCAGGTGAAATTCCGCATGGGCAGAGAAATACGGTTTTTGGATACGGAAAACACCAATCGGACGGATCTTTCCTACCGAAAGGATGTGTTCTGCATGCTGCCGTATCAGAAGGTCACGCGCAGAATGCAGGTGGAATGCACGAAGCGGGGGTATTTCAGCATCCGGGAAGCGAACCTGGTTACGATGAACCTTCTGCATACGCAGCTTCTGGCCAAAACGGTCCCCTGTGCGGCGGAGCTCTATGTGTGCCCCGGCAGGAGCGCTGTGAAGGGGCTTGAGATCCCCTTCAGCCATATGATGGGGGAATGCCTCATAAACCGGTTTCTGTATGAGGATCCCTTTGAATTCCGCGGGATACGTCCGTATGAGACCACGGACAGCATGAAAAAAATCAACTGGAGCGCCTCGGCCAAAACAGGGGAGCTGAAGGTAAACCAATATCATGACACCAGTCAGCAGGAGGTGACGCTGCTCCTGAATCTGGAGTCGGAGGGGACCCGCGTATATGACGCTCTCCGGGAAGAAAGCATCCGCATCGTCCGCACTCTGACAGAATGGTTTGCAGGAAGGGGGATCCCGGTCCGTGTCCTTTCCAACGGCAAAGACGCTGTCACGGGCGATCCGGTCTGTTCGGACTTCGGGAGCGGTTCTTCCCATGCGTTTGCGTGCCGCCGTCTTTTGGCGCGGATCGACCTTTCCAAAGGGCAGGAGGACTTTGTCCACACGCTGGAGCGCTTCCGCAGCGAGGGAGGCGGCCTTTGGATGATGATCTCCACCAGCCAGAAGGAGACCCTTCAGAAGGAAGCGGCTTCCTGCCGGGCAGGCGACGCTTTTGCACAGTGGATCGTGCCTCTCCATCCCGACATGAAGCGCAGGATCTCCCTGCCGGGGGTGGAGACGTTCTATTTTGAAGTGGAGGTGTAGCCGGTGAAAAAGGAAGCAGTCCTCAAAAGCAGGACGTTTCATACCGTCCTCATAAGCATAGAGGCGCTGGAGATGGCGGTGTTTCTGCTGCCGGCGCTGTATCTTGCGGGGACGCTGCTTGAAATGGAACCGCCTCTTCTGCTGCTTTTTATCTCTCTTCTTTTGTCTGCGGCCGCGTGCCGTTTCCTTATGGAAAAGGCCCGCAGGTTCTGGCAGTATTTTTTAGGCTGGGCCCTTGCAGCCGGCCTCCTGAGCGCGGCCCTGTATTTTGCGGGCGGCTTTGTGTGCTCTGCGGCCTCGGTCGTTACCTGCCTGATCATGGCGGTGCAGCGTTTGTTCCCCAGCCTGCAGGATACGGTCCAGCCCGGCTGGGTCCGGCTGGGGATCATTGCGGCTCTGTTCTGCATTGCGTCCGCGGTTTCAGCCGCGGCGGCAGAGACGGCTCTATATTCAGCAATGGCTTATCTGATGCTGAAATTCCTGTGGGATGCCCTTTCCTCCACCGATACATATATCCGGGACATGGAGGAGGTTTCCTTTCTGCCTGAAAAGCAGATTCGGGCTATGGGGGGCGGGATTTCCCTTTTGTATGCCCTTTTGGTCGGGCTGGTGATGGCGGGCTGTTCCTTTCTTCCTCTGGAAGGGGCCTTTGAACAGCTTGGCCGTATGCTTCTGGCCGCCCTTCGGTGGTTCTTTTCCCTGTTTTCGAAGGATGAAGAACACGTTTTCGAACCGGAAGAAGAGTCCCTTCCTCCTGCGAACCAGGAGATCCCTCTGGAGGGAGGCGGGGAGAGCAGCTGGCTTGCCGAGCTGCTGCAGCAAGTGCTTCTCATACTGGGGATTGTGATTTTGTGCGCTGGTGTTATCGCCGCTGTTGTGTATATAGTATACAAATTGTATAAAAACTTTTATGAAATACCAGAGGGACGGATCGAAGAAAAGGAATTTCTCCTACCTTTCTTTCGGGAAGAAAGGCTGGGCAGGGAACAAAAGGAATCCGCAAGCCGCTGGGGACGGGATCCGGTTTCCCGGATCCGCCGGCTGTACCGGAAGAAAATACGCAGAGGCATGCCGAAAAAAGTGGTTCCTTCCCCGGCGTCTACCCCGGAGGAACAAATGGAAGCCGCGGGGCTCCGTCAAAAGCCTCAGAGCGGCGAATTCCGCAGCTTGTATGAAAAGGCCCGGTATGGAAAAAATGTAACGGCGGAGGAGGCGGAGCGCATGCGTTCGGTATCTTCCAAGCTGTAGCAAACGGGGAACAGGAAATCAGATGAAAGCAAACGGCGGGCGGGTTTCCTCCGTGAAGAGCATGGGGGAGCCTGCCCGTATATGCTGCGGGCCCAGGGGGAGCGCCGGGAGCTCTTCGGCAGGAGCCCTGTTTTGAAGGGCGAAGGCCCCGGCGAGGGAATATTAGGAATGGGAGAGATACGATGAGGCAGATATACGAGGGCCCCTGCCCTCTTGCAAAGAAGTGCGGAGGCTGCCAGCTGCAGAACATGGAGTACGAACGGCAGCTTCGTTTCAAAGAGAGAAAGATACGTTCCCTTTTGGGGCGCTATGGAAAGACGGAGCCCATTTTGGGGATGGAGTACCCCTATCACTATCGGAATAAGGTGCAGGCCGCGTTCGGCGTCAACCGCCGCAGAGAGATCATTTCCGGCGTGTATCAGTCCAGTACGCACAGGATCGTCCCCGTGGATTCCTGCCGAATTGAGGACCGGGCGGCGGACGCTATCATTGTGACTGTCCGCAGGCTCCTGAAAGAATTTCGTCTTTCTGCTTATGATGAAAGGACAGAGAAGGGGTTTTTGCGCCATGTGCTGGTAAAGCGTGGATTTTCCACGGGCCAGATCATGGTGGTTTTGGTGACTTCCACACCTGTGTTTACGGCGAAAAAGCATTTCACAGAGGCTTTGCTGACAGCGCACCCGGAAATTACCACTATTATACAGAACGTGAACCCCTATTATACGAGCCTTGTGCTGGGGAGGCAGCAAAAGGTTCTGTATGGGCCGGGATATATTGAAGACGTTCTCTGCGGGCTCACGTTCCGCATTTCGGCGGCTTCCTTTTACCAGGTCAATCCGGTGCAGACGGAGGTTTTGTATAGCAAGGCCATGGAACTGGCGGGCCTGACAGGCAGGGAACGGGTCATAGACGCATACTGCGGCATCGGCACCATCGGGCTGGCTGCTTCCCGCCAGGCGTCGGAGGTGATCGGCGTGGAGGTGAACGGCGACGCCGTGCGCGACGCCGTTTCCAATGCGAAGAGGAACAATATCCGCAACGCCCGGTTTTACGTTGGGGACGCGGGCGAATGGATGGAGG
This sequence comes from uncultured Oscillospiraceae bacterium, assembly GCA_900550095.1. Taxonomy (GTDB): domain Bacteria; phylum Bacillota; class Clostridia; order Oscillospirales; family Acutalibacteraceae; genus UMGS1264. The sequence goes on along the minus strand of URRG01000010.1, from coordinate 11,530 downwards.
CCATGGCGGAGGAAAAGGAACGGGCGGATGTGGTGTTTATGGATCCGCCCAGAGCCGGAAGCGACAGGCGGTTTCTGGATTCTCTTTTGAAGCTTGCGCCGGGCCGCGTGGTGTATATTTCCTGCAATCCGGAGACCCAGGCCCGGGATTTGGCCTATCTGACCCGAAAGGGGTATCGGGTGAGAAAAATCCAGCCTGTGGACATGTTTCCCTGGACGGAACATGTGGAGACGGTAGTGCTTTTGTCCAAACTTAACGCCAAGCAACATATCGAAGTGGAGTTAAATCTGGATGAGCTGGATTTGACATCGGCGGAGAGTAAAGCCACCTATGATGAGATCAAAGCCTATGTGCTGGAAAAGCACGGCTTGAAGGTGTCCAGCCTGTATATCTCACAGGTTAAGCGGAAGTGTGGGCTAGATGTGGGGCAGAATTATAATCTGTCAAAGAAAGAAGACGCGAAAATGCCACAATGCCCGCCGGAAAAGGAAGCTGCAATTATGGATGCACTAAAGCATTTCCAGATGATCTGATATTGAAAACACGGATGATTTCCCAACCGGCGATCATCCGTGTTTTGTTTGTTACGATCTGTTATCGCAGCATTTCATAATAGCGACGAATTTTTTGTGCCATCAAGCGACGCCGTTTCTCCAGAAAAGCTTCAAACAGGGTATAATCCATATCAAAAATTTCTTGAGGAATGCAGTTGGCCTCCATATTGACTTCCAGCTTTTCCAGAGAGTCAATACCGCCATAAATGGGATTCCCGTCCGCACACTGTTTTCTGACCTGGGCCATGTAGTCTTTGGGAGCCTGATCCTTGATTTTTACATTGATTTCGGACTGCGTGTAGACATAGTTTGCAATCTGATTGTACAGCCCACGCTCTTTGATCCCGCATTTTTGCAAGTGTTTTTTGGGAAAAATGTGATGAATATCGCCACGCTGCTCAATAAGTGATTTTACATCAATTTGTTCTGACAGGAACCCGCAATCCCCCATTTTGACTTGTGACATCAGGAATACATGGAACATTGGGCTGCTGGCCACAGAGGTATTGAGCTTGGTTACCAAGATATTGTTCCAGAACGCGTCGGAAAGTTCACCGGCTTCGGTGTGTTCCAGAAACTCCATAGGATTATTGGCTTGGAAACGCTTGATGTCATAATCAAAGGTAGATTCCGGTGATCCGGAGTATCTGCCTGTCAGAATTGCCAGAACGATCCACCGACGCACAACCTTTTCAATAACTGCTGCATCCTCCCCCTTGGAGCGAAGCAGCAAATACAGCGCATACCCAAAATTCAAAACATTTTGGGAGCGAATCATTGCAGGGGAGATAATGCCTGTGGACTTCACGATCATCAAATAACGCTGGAAATTGGTCTTGCCGACGAACTCCAGGACGCCTTCCTTCAGCTTGGCAAAGGAGTCTTCAGCGATGGACTCCTGATAATCACGAGAGTCAAAATCACGGCCTGACAATAAGCTTACTAGATCTGCAATCCGTCCACGCAGAAATTTGAAAGTGAATGCCACACGCAGCACATCGGTATAATCCGGTACATAAATGTCCTCGTGCTCGTTGATGATCCACTTGATTTTGGAAAAGTCCTCGCTGGCCGCAAATTCCGTATCGTTTTGACGGATTGCCTCAAAGTCCTCTGGCTTCTGCATCAGGTGGCAGAAATAGTCCATGGTTTTGCGAATCTGATTACCACCATAGCGGTCGTCCGAAGAGATTTTGGACATGGCAAAATCAGCCTGGGAAAGTACCACACCTTTGGAGTTGATGCGGATAAAGATTTCCGTAACCTGGGCAATATCAAGTTGATGGGACAGCTCGATTACACCAATGCTGTTGTTCTGAATTTGCTGCAATTTGGTAAGTACGTCATTGACTGCGCTGCGCTTGCTGTTATCCAGCTGGTTTTTTATGCAGTAGTCAATAACAAAGTTAAAAGAATCAAAGCCTGGCTGATAAAGCGGTGCAATGTCAGGAATCCATGCCCCATCTTTTTCGATAGCAGGGTTGGCCACTTCAAAACGCTGTTCCAGTGGATGGAAGGCAATTTTGATACGTTTTTTACGGTAGTTGCTGCCGATTACCGGCTCCCCAACAATCGCTGCCTGCAAAGCTGTGATGCGCTGCTGCCCATCAATGAGGATTTTCTTGCCGGAAGAAATCGTGCCATCTTTCAGACGTACATCAGGATTTTTCCAGACAATAATATACCCCACCGGGAAGCCGGCATACAGGGAATCAATCAAATCACGAACCTTGGTGGAGTCCCACACAAAAGGACGCTGAATTTCCGGGATTGCAATTTCCCCGCTGCGGATCCAGGACAGCAGGGTTTGTATCGAGCTGTTGTTTACTTCATATTGCGCCATGATTCCTCCTGAGATTTATCATTCTGTGTTATGCAACATCCGGATAGCGGGTGTACACATACTCATAAATTTTTTGGCGGTAACCGGAAATGCTGATTTCATCGTAGCTTTCCGGCAGTTCCGCCCATAACGTATCCCGAATCAGGTTATCCACCGCCGCTTTGGTCTCCTGCTTATCGGTCCAATGGTCCAGCTCTGCGATTTTCGCCTTTACCTTTGCCAGCAAATCTATCGCCACCTGTTTGATTTGCTTGATGTCCTGCTTTGAGAGATTTTCCGAGAACAGCAAATCATAGAGGGAAAGTTCCTCATCACTGGAAAAGCCTTCCCGAACATAGCGTTGTTCTTCCTGGCCCATGCTGTTGGCCAGATCCATCAGGTCCATAAAGGTCTTTTCGATGGTGGCCTGGTTCTGTTCGCTGTTGTAGTCCTCGATAATTTGCTGATATCGTTCGTAATAATTGATACGCTGAGGATTGGAAAATAGTAATGCATCCAGACGCTGACGAATCAACTCGTCCAAATCTTTGAGCATGAGATTTTTATTTTTGGCTTTAGCAAATTCCCGCCGGAGCAAATCAAAATCAATCCGACTGATGTCAAACTGACGGGACGGCTCAATGCCTTCTCCCGGCACATCCACCTGTACATATTCGCTGATGATACTGTTGATTTCCACCATCAGGTCCACATTGCTGGCGCTCTTTCGTTTCTTTTGCAACTCATGGAAAATGGCCACGATAGCCTCATATTCTTTTCTGGTGGATGCTGAAACATCCTGCCGATCAGCATACTTCATCAAACGAACCAGCTCGTTGGCATAGGTTTGGAACTGTTTTCGATCTTCCAATGTGGCACTTACCGCATTGGCGGCATTCTGAAGAAGAGCCAGTTTTTCAAAATCCTTTGCGTCAATCAGATCTTGTAGAGTAAAATCATACTGCTGCAAATAGTCTTTTGCCGCTGTAATCGTATCCAGAATGCGGGTAATTAGTTCTTCCTTGTCTACAGTAGGGTCGGCACCGCCTTGGCCGCCCACATTGGCCGTGTAATCTGCCAGGGCTTTTCGGAGCGCCTTTACAATGCCGATATAGTCTAAAATCAGACCGTTGCTCTTGCCCTCGGCCACACGGTTGGCACGGGCAATGGTCTGCATGAGGGTGTGAGCCTTGAGCGGCTTGTCCAAGTACAGGCAGGACAGACACTTCACATCAAAGCCAGTGAGCCACATGGCGCACACAAACACCACCCGCAGCGGATTTTCAGCATCCTTGAATTCCTTGTCCAGCTCCCGCTTCTCCATCTTCTGCCGGTGAGTTTTGATGTCTAGCCCCCATTTCTGGAAGGTCTGAATCTCGTTTTGCTCCTGGCTGATGACCACTGCCATCTCGGTTTCCTTCATCCATGCCAGCTTGCGGTCCAGCTCCTGCGCTTCCTGCTGGGCGGCGCTTTTGCGCTCTTTTTCCAGCCGTGCGATTTCCTCTGCCCAGTATTTCTGCACCATGTCGTACATCCGGACGCAGGTCACCTTATTTAGACAGACAAACATGGCTTTTCCGCTGGTCCACAGGTCGGAGTAATGGCGCACAAAATCTTTTGCGATAGACTCCAACCGCTGCTGGGCGGTCAGCAAATGGATTTCCTTTGCAAATTCCCGCTCCAGCTTTTCCTGCTGATTCACGTCCAGATCGGCCTGTTCGATGGCGTCCAGAATTCGGTCGGTGATTTCCGGGTTATGCAGGTCGGCGATTTTGTCCCCCCGGTTTTCATAGTAGAGAGGCACGGTTGCGCCGTCCTCTACCGCCCGCTTGAAATCGTATACTGATATGTAGCCGCCAAAGGTGCGTTCGGTGATATTGTCGCTGGACAGCAGCGGCGTCCCGGTAAAGCCGATGCGGGAGGCAGTGGGCAGCAACGCCATCATATTGTCGGCAAAGATGCCGTATTGGCTTCGGTGCGCCTCGTCGGACAAAATCAAGATGTCGTGGTCTGGGTAAATGGGTTGCGGATCGGCTTTGTTGAATTTCTGAATGAGAGTAAAAATAAAACTGGGATTGCCGTTCAGTTTTTGAATGAGATCTTCGCCGCTGGAGGCGATAAACTGGCGGGCCTTGGTTTTGCCCAGCAGACCGCAGTTTTCAAAGGTGTCGCTGATCTGCTTGTTCAGCTCGTCCCGGTCGGTGAGCACTACAATAGTGGGGGAGCCTGCAAACTTCCGGCGGATTTTTTGGGCAAGGAACACCATGGAATAGCTTTTGCCGCTGCCCTGGGTGTGCCAAAACACGCCCAGACGTCCATTCTTCAATTTGCGGGCTTCGTAGGCTTTCACCGCCTCGTTCACGCCCAAATATTGATGGTTGCGGGCCAGAATTTTGGCAGTGCGGCCGCCGGAATGGTCAAACAGGATGAAGTTCTCCAACAGGTCGAGGAAATTTTCTTTTTTGCAGATACCCCGCAGCATGGTTTCCAGCGCCACGCTGCCCTGTTCTGTTTCGTCCAGACGCTTCCACTCGTGGAAAAACTCGTACTTGCTGCCCAAAGTGCCCACTTTGGATTCCACCCCGTTGGAGAGGATGAGGAAGGCGTTGTAGTAGAACAGATGGGGGATGGTGTCCAGATAGTCGGTGTAGTTGTTGGTATAGGCATCCTGCACGTCCACCGTGGTCTTTTTCAGCTCCACAAACAGCAGAGGAATCCCGTTCACAAAGCCCACAATATCGGTACGGCGGCGGTAGAGGTTACCGTGGATTTTCAGTTCCTTGATGGCCAGGAAGTGATTGTTGCCCGGATTTTGAAAGTCAATGACGGTTGCTTTCTTTTCCTCTGTCCTGCCGCTGGGGCGCTTGACGGTAACGGGGATACCGTCTCGGATAAAGGCGTATTTTTCCTCGTTGATCTGAATCAGGGAGGCGGTGGAAAGATGCTGCTCCATTTTCTTCTGGGCTTCGTCCAGCTGGGCAGGGGTGAGCCACGGATTCAGCCGTTTTAATGCTTCCCGAAAATACCGGGTGAGCAGGATTTCCCGGTAGCTTGTCCGGCCAAAGGTGCCGTCCTTGCCCAGTTGTTCCGTATTGTAGGCAAAGGCAACCTGCCAGCCCAGCTCCCGCTCCAGCAGGTGCCCGGCGCTCTCCTGGACGAGAATATTTTCGGAGTAGTCGTAGCTCATATCTATCCCTCCACCGTCTTTTCAACAACTTTATCCAAATCTTCCCATTCGCGCCTTTTTATATAGGCCATAATGGAAACGATATTCTATGTCTTTTCCATAGGGAACTTCTGGTGCTATATTGGACGGACTCTTTTCTCTATATGAGAAGTGGAAATATCGACCGCCTTCTTCGATAGCTGTAATGACATTACTATCATACAGTAATTGCATAAACATCTTCGGATCTTCAACAAATCGTGGAATTTCTTTTGCGTTTTCTAAAATATAATCAGCATATGTGTTGTATGCAACTTGGTATTGTTCGTATGTAAACTGCGGATCATCAAAAAAATCGAAAAACTTCCTAAAATGTCTGTAATCCTCTTCCGAATAATAAAATGAAAGTTGGTCTTTAAGTGAACTCAAAAAATACTCGGAATAAGCGTTTTGAAAACGATCACTGTTGTATGCATTATAATCAAATGTTTGCGCATTTCCTGCGTTTTGTTCTAACATAATCTCTTGAATAAGTGCAAGAATTCGCTGAATGTCTCTGGGCCGGCTCAACGATATTTTTAAAAATTCCATAAAAGCGGTATCGTACTCTCTCTTATCGGAATTTGATGTGGGCAATTTCCAATTAAAATACGGTTCCCAAATTCCGTCTGCAGCCTTGTCGTCCTGGCTGTATGCTAACAGCTTGTTTGCCATCTTATACAGGTTCGAAGTAGGATAATCAGTATAGGTAGTTCTCCATTCCAAATAAACAGCGTTATCTGCCAACTTGTTTGTAGCATTCTGCAGGTTCAGAGAGTTAAAAATATCAGGTCTTAGCAACAATACAACCTTGAATTGCCCTTTCGAATCTCTTACGTTTGCAAACAATTCTGTGTTCAGAGTCCAACACGCAGCCGCTAGTCCTTTAATACATTCCAGATATTCACCATAAGGAATCTGATTTGGACGAACATCAATACCATCAATATAGAGCGTCAGATTTTTGGTGAGTTTTAGATTGCCTAAGCATTCCGAAAACTTTTTGCAGATATAGAAGAGGTTCATTTGTAAACGCTGCTCACTAAACTCAAGCGTACTTCCTGCATTGCTTCCAACTTCCGCATATTGGCACACTAATTTGGCGGCGATTTCACTTTTATCAACAATTTTTAGCGCATTAACAATTTCTGGTGCAAATGCCCGGTTATAATACTCGTCAATCGCTTTCATCAATTCGGGCAAATTGTTTTTATTGAAGATAGAAATAACCTTGTCATCATCCGTTACGCTTTTTGCCAAAAGAAGTAACAATATTGTTTTCCATATGTCAACATATCCGCTGACATCAATTTGATTTCGCTTTTTTAGCTCATAAAACTTTTCATAATCTGTTCCGCTGATATATTTCAGAACAGATTTATTGTTATTGTATTCGCTGTTACTCAAAAAGGCTGCGTATGCTGTTTTTCCGGTTCCTTTTTCTCCGATAAGGTAATACACATTTGGCCGCAACAATTTTGTCAAATATTCATTTTTAACAAAGACTTCCGATAATATTTGTTTGTTGCTGCGCTGTATATAGTTTTGCGCATCGGAGAAACCTAAATTGAGAGACTCAATAGACTTTGGCATTATCTTTCTTTCCTACCTTTCTGCTTAGCAATTACTTTGTACATAATATGGGACAAAGCTTTTGGAATGAATTATACCTCCACTTCTCCGCTCATCAGCTTGGGCAGCAGGCGGTCACGGGCTTGCGTTGCCGTTCCAATTTGCTTATGGAGTAATGCTATTTTATTGAAAAATCTTTTTGAAACAGATTGGAATTGTCCCAGTACATCATTGTTTGGAATAATAATATCAAGGGCATTTAAGATATTTGTCGTCATACTTGGGACAGCCGCTCCGATATTCATTGAATACATATCAAATGACTTGACAAAGAAATAGACAAATATCCCAATATCGGGCAATTTCATTTTGGTATAGAACATGGTGTCCACTGTCCAAAACGCTTCATCGACATAGATAATATTATTAAGAGAACCCTTTCGAGGAATAAGGACCGATTCTCCATTATGAAGAACCTGATTACATTTTCGCATAAATCCGCCTGAGCCATAGACAGGAACTAAGCCATCGGGAATGGATTTATGGTCTTTTCCATACTTGACTTCAACAACATCGCCCAATAGCCGTTTCTCCCACCCCTCAGGCACACCGTCCACGATCTTGGTGTGCTCATAGCCAGGGAAGCGCAGGTCTACAAACCACTCTTTGTACAGCCGCTGAGCCGCTTCCTCCAGCAGTTTGATCTGCTTCCGGTTGTTCTCGATGAGGTCATCATAGGCGGAGAGAATATCGGCAATTCGGCGCTGGGTTTCCATTGACGGCAAAAGCAAAGGGATGCTACTCAAAATAGTAGTGTTCAGGTTGAGCATTGTTGCACCAACAGCGTGCTTTTCTACCCAGCCTACCACTTCCGGTTGCTGTAACTGATAAAAGATGAACTTGGAATTTGCGATTAATTCCTCTGTAGTAACGCGCAAACACCCGGTTCCACAAAGCCACCCTTTTTCATGTTCTGTTGCAAAGGCACAACGTCCAACATCGCCTCTTCTTGAATATAAAATATCACCTTTCTGGATAATATGCCGGTTTAAACGCTGAACATGATCTTGGCTTACACGAGCAATAGATTGTTCGGAAATTTTCCCACCAATTAAATCTTTAGGCATCACTACAGGAGTTCCTGTTTCAGAATAATCATATTGGTGCAGTTGCGAACCAAAAGGCCCTGTCTGGATATTTGCAGAAATATCCCCCAACCTCACTTTTTCCCAACTCACAGCCCCATCTCCTCCCAATTCTTTGAGATGGTCTCCATCAGGCGGTTGGACTCCTCCTGCAGGGAGCGCAGCGCCTGGTGGATCTCGGTTATACGCTGGTGAAAATCCACGCCGTCATCCTCGGTGGGAGCCACGCCCACATAGGCGCCGGGGGTGAGGGAATAGCCCTTTGCCTCAACTTTTTCCAGCGTTGCCACCTTGCACAGGCCGGGAATATCAGCATACTCTCCCTTGCCGAATTTCTCCGTCAGCCAGATCGCCTCTTTCGCCACCACGATGGACTCCTCTATGTCTGCCACCTTTTGGGCATAGTCGGCTTCCACCGCTTTCTTCTCTTTCCGGGGAGCGGCTGCGGCGGCTTCTTTGCCCCCGGCGGTCAGCTGGGCTTTTTGCTTTTTCAGTGTTTCCAGTACAGCGTCGAAATCCCGGTTGCCCAGTGCGCCTGCGTATTCCTCCAGCAGCGCCCGATACTTGTCCACTTCGCCCCGATACAGCCACACAATGGCGTTCAGGTTCTTGAGCTGCCACTCGCTCCACTCGTTCAGGGTGCGGTCCACCACGGTGTAATAGTTCCGGGCATCGATGAACAGCACCTTGTCCCGCAGTGCTTCCCGCTTCCCTTTGTTAAAGAACCACAGGGAGCAGGGCAGGCTCTTGGTATAGAAAAAGTTGTTGCCCACGCTGACCATCACGTCTACATGACCGGTTTTTACCAGCTGCTCCCGGATGTCCTTGTCCTTACCCTGGCTGTCGGTGGCGGAAGAAGCCATGACAAAGCCCGCCCGGCCCCGCTCGTTCAGGTAGGCGTAGAAGTAGGAGATCCACAGGTAGTTTCCATTGCCGATCTCCTTGTTCTTATTGACGGAAGGCAAGCCGAAAGGCAGCCGTCCGGCGCTTTGGGCAGACTCGGACTTCACCTTGTCCACGTTGAAAGGCGGGTTGGCCATCACATAGTCACAGCAGCCCTCCAGATTGTGGGCGTCGTGATAGAAGGTGTTGGCCTCGTCGCCGGACTTGACCACGCCGGTCAGACCGTGTACCGCCAGATTCATCAGGCACAACTGGGCGTTGTACTCCACCTTCTCCTGTCCGTAAAAGGTCATGGTGTTGTTGGCCCGCATCCCGGCGTGCTCCACAAAATCGCCGGTCTGCACAAACATACCACCGCTGCCACAGGCCGGGTCTAGCAACACTCCCTGGGTGGGTTCCAGCACATTGACGATCATCTTGACCAGGGATTTGGGGGTAAAGAATACGCCGTCGTCCTGGGCGATGTTTTTGGCGAATTTGTTGAGGAAGTATTCGTAAATCCGCCCGATGATATCGCCGCCCACCTCATCCAGGGCGCTGTTATTGAAGATGCGCAGCAACTCGGCCAGCAGTTCATCAGAGAACATGGTGTAGGTTTTGGGCAGTACACCGGCCAGCTGTTCGCTCTGCCGTTCCACCAGTTCCATGGCATTGTTGACTGCTTCGCCTAAGCTGGTCATTGGTTCACCGTTCCAGTTGGTCAAATTTGCATCGGCAATGTTTTCCGGCAGATTGATCAGATAAGCATATTGGGCTTCGCGGGGTAAAAAGAGAGCACTGCGAGAGGCAAAGTCGCTGGCTTCCACCGGCAGCACCCGTCCGCCACGCATCGGGCGATCTTTAAGTATTTCCGCCTCCACCAGCTTAAAGCGGCTGTAGGCATAGCGCAGAAAAATAAGCCCCAGAACAGGCATACAGTATTGGTTTGAGGTCAGCTTGGAGCCGGCACGGAGCAAGTCGGCGGACTCCCATAGTTCTGATTCCAGTTTGCGGATGTTAATCATGTTTTTCCTCCGGGATATATTCCATAATGTCGCCAAAGTCCGCTTCGACCACAGCGCAGATTTTCTCCAGTACCGTAAGGGTGACTGCTTCATCACGGCTCAATTTTGTCATGGTGTTAGGAGCAATTCCTGCTGCTTTCCGCAAGTTTGCCTTACTCATCTTCTTGTCAATCAACAGTTTCCAAAGTCTGTTGTACGAAACAGCCATTTTCGTTTCCTCCAGGGCATGAAAATCTAATTAAATTATAGCAGAATATGTCGTCATAAACAAGAAAATATCGCACACTCTTGCGATATTTGCCAAATAAACAGGCACAGGAACTTGCCCGCCTCCCGGGCAAATTTCTGTGCCTGTTTTAACTGTTCGGCAGGAAGTATCCATCATGTGGGGGTAGGATGGATAGTTACTGCACGGACAGGCGGGGTGTCCAGAGAGGAACAGCGTTCCCCTTGGCGGGAGGTTTCCAAAGGAGGGCAGTACCTCCCTTGGCACACGACTTTCCCTCGGAAAGTCTAGTGTGTTATACTTTTGCTTCCGGCTGACGCTGGAAAGGGGCTGACTGCGGCATCTGCAACTTGGGCAGATGGGCAGTGGAAAGACACTTCTCGGCGGCAGTAGGGCAGGTGGATTTTGTACGGCCACGGACGAAATCAGGATTTGCACAGAGGGCAAAATCCGCCTGACCGGAAAAGGAAGCAGAGGTATACCAAAACCCACGTCCTGCCGCAGCGACAGCTCCCTCGTTAGTGCGCGTCCCCCTTGGATTTCTTACGGCTTTTGTAGACGTTATATTGGTTCTTACACCGGGCACTGCAAAATGCAGCGTTGGATCGGCTGCCCAGAAACACCTTTTGACAGTGCTTGCACAGGCGCAGGGGCTGGTCATCGTCCACCAGCATGAAACTGAACGAGCGATACTTTTACTGTTTCGGCTGCGGAGCCACCGGCGATGTGATCGACCTTGTGGCGAGGTTGTTTCATCTGAGCAGCTACGAGGCAGCACAGAAGCTGGCACAGGATTTCGGGATTGACCCGGACAAGCCCCCTGCGGTAGCAATCGCTCTGCCCAAACCGGAGCGTCCCCTGTTGAAAGCATACCGGCAGGAGGAAATGCGCTGCCTGCGGGTGCTGTGTGATTATCTGCATCTTCTGGAAAACTGGAAGATACAGCACGCACCCAAGGCACCGGAAGATTTTCTGGATGACCGGTTTGTGGAAGCCTGCCAGATGCTGGACTATGTGGAGTATCTGGCGGATTTGCTCATTGCCGCCGAGCTGGAACAGCGGGTAAAAATCGTAGAAATGCTGAACAAGGATGGCCTGA
>URRG01000009.1 GCA_900550095.1 uncultured Oscillospiraceae bacterium | reverse complement strand
TCAATCGGTCTCAGTGTTCTGGGTGGAGTTTTTCTGCTCCTTGATGACCCCCTGCTCCGCCATAGCCTCCGCCGCAGAGCTTTCCGTAACAATGGAACTGTCCTCCACCTGAGGGCTGTCCGCATACACCGCCCACGGTATTATCATCATAAGCGACATCACAGCCGCCCCAAGCCCCGACAAAAGCTTTCTCGTCCTCATATAAAAAGACCTCCTCCGATACGCCATTTATCAACAGCAAAGCTTTATCACAGAGCTGCTTAAAGTTTTCCTCATTCAATTATACACATTTTCCAATAAAATTACAAGCAGAATTTTGTACAAATCATACATTAGTTTACACAACAATATACACAACACCTCACGAATTACAAATAAATCGCTGTAAATTTTGATTTATCAGTTTATTAATTGTGTATTGTCACAAAAATATATAGCAAAATTCATCAAAAATAGCATTGAAAATCTTGTTCATATGTGATATAATAACGAATAGCAACATACTGTTCACACTTTACTTGTAAGGAGGTCTTTATTTTGGAAGAACGTATGCAAATTATACAGGCAGCAGGCAACAGCAAGATACAGATAGGCGTTATACCGGGTCACTATGCAACTAACCACTCGCATATCAATTATTATGTAGATATAACATCTCTTAAAACTGGTTATAAAATGGCAAAGGAAGCCGCAAAGGGGATCTTCCTGCAGGCAGCAAGGCCTGCAGCAATGCCCACCATGTTGCACTCTGCGATACCGCAGTCAATAAAGCGCTCGGGATGCGCTTTCTTAAAAATGCCGGTCTTGGTGGCGGCCGCAAGGTCCGCATCCAGCACGACAACATCCGGATATTGATCGGCCAGCTCTGCGATCGCCTGGCCAAAGCTCTCACGGGTTGCAAGTTTTTTCATCTCTGCCATTATTCTGCCTCCAATCCGGAAAGCACCTTTTTCAGGTCTTCCATAGCAATTTCATACTGCTCAGCGTTGGGGGCGGTTCCATGCCAGCCAACCTGATTTTCCATGAAGGAAACATCTTTGCCCTTAATCGTCTTTGCAATGATCACAGAGGGCTTTCCTTTAACCGTTTTTGCGTGGTTAAAGGCGGCCTCAATGGCGTCGAAATCATGGCCGTCAATTGTCTGCACGTCAAAGCCGAAGGCGCGGAATTTCTCATCAATGGGTTCGGGGCCGCCAACTTCAGAGATGGGGCCGTCAATCTGCAGGCCGTTGTTATCCACGATCACACAGAGGTTATCCAGCTTTTTGTGGCCTGCAAACATCGCAGCCTCCCAAACCTGGCCTTCCTCCAGTTCTCCATCGCCCAGAAGGGTGTATACACGGTAATCCTTATTATCCAGCTTAGCGGCAAGAGCCATTCCGCATGCGGCAGAAATTCCCTGGCCCAGAGAACCGGAACTCATATCCACGCCGGGAGTGTCGTTCATATTGGGGTGCCCCTGCAGCATGGATCCAACGTGCCGGAAGCCCTTCATCTCTTCACGGGAGAAATAGCCTCTTTCTGCCAGAGCGCCGTAAAGGCCGGGGCAGGTATGGCCCTTAGAAAGGACAAAACGGTCTCTTTCCGGATCCCGGGGATTTTTGGGATCTATGCGCATCTCCTTGAAATAGAGATAGGTGTAAATATCCGCAGCGGAAAGCGAACCGCCGGGATGGCCGGATTTCGCATGATAAACGCCTTCGATGACGTCCATCCTGACCTTGCAGGCAGTGATCTGCAAGCTCTTTTTCTCACAGCTGTTCATTCGTTGGCCTCCTAAATTTTCAAATCAAAGTTGTATGATACAACTAAATTATACAATTTCATTATACTATAGTTCTGGAAAAAATGCAATAAAAAGGCCGTGAATCTGCCTTATTCTACTGCTGCAAACTGGCTGTTGTAAAGCTTCCAGTAAAAGCCCTTCTTTTTCAGCAGTTCCTTATGGGTTCCCTGCTCTACAATATTGCCTTTTTCCATCACAAGGATCTGATCCGCTTCCCGGATGGTGGAAAGCCGGTGGGCCACGATAAAGCTGGTGCGCCCCTCCATCATAGTGTTGAACGCCCGCTGGATGCGTATCTCTGTTAAAGTATCGATGCTGCTGGTGGCCTCATCCAAAATCAGCATAGGCGGATCCATCAGCATAACTCTTGCAATGCACAAAAGCTGCCGCTGCCCCTTGGAAAGATTCCCGCCGTCCTCAGATATAGGTGTGTCGTATCCCTTAGGAAGACGGACAATAAAGGAATGGGTGTGGGCGGCCTTGGCAGCAGATATCACATCTTCCTCTGTGGCATCCGGTCTTCCATAGGCGATATTTTCCCTTACCGTTCCCGAAAAAAGCCAGGTCTCCTGCAAAACCATACCAAACTGCTTTCGGAGGCTTTCCCGGGTAACAGTGCGCGTATCCGCTCCATCTATAGAGATGCACCCGGAATCCGGGTCGTAAAACCGCATGAGCAGGTTGATGATGGTGGTTTTCCCACAGCCTGTGGGGCCCACAATGGCGATGCGATTTCCCGGGCGGGCAGTCACATTCATATTTTCTATAAGCTTTCGCTCAGGTGTATAGGAAAAACAGACATCATGGGCTTCCACAAGCCCAGCCGTATCCCGAAGCGTCCCGGCGTCCGGTGCATCCGGCGTTTCGGGCTCCGCATCCAGCAGGGAGAAAACTCTTTCCGCAGCTGCAAAGGCCGTCTGCACCTGTGTAATAACGGAGGTCACCTCGTTGAAGGGTTTTGTATATTGATTGGCGTAGGAGATAAAGCTGGAAATCTGGCCGATAGTAAGGGCAGCCGGTACCCCTGTCACCGCGCAGATGGAACCGATCACCGTAACGGCAGCTGTTACCACTCCGTTTACAAACCGCGTGCAGGGATTGGAAAGTGCTGAAAAATACTGGGCTTTTACGCCGCAGGCATACAATCTGCCGTTAATCTCCCGAAAAGCCTCCTCCGCCTGATCCTCATATGAAAAGGTTTTCACCAGCTTCTGGTCGCTGATGCTCTCCTCAATATAGCCGGAAAGCTCCCCTTGGGTTGCCTGCTGTTCTACAAAATATTTGTGGCTGTTTTTGGCGATAAAAGAGGCCACAAACAGAGAGAGAGGCGTCACCAGCACCACCACCAGCGTGATGACCGGGCTTATGGTAAGCATAAAGAGAAGAGTTCCCAAGATGGTGAAAATACCGCTGAAAAGCTGTGTAAATCCTTGCAATAGCCCATCGGAAACCTGCTCTACATCGTTGACGATCCGGCTGATCACATCTCCATGGGAATGTCCATCGATATATTTGAGGGGCAGCAAATTGATTTTTTCATAAGACTGCACCCGCAGATCCCGCACCGTTTTGTATGTGACCTTATTGGTGCAGTAGGCCATGAACCACTGGAACAGAGCACTGCCCAAAATGGTCAGCCCGAGCATCAGAAGGATGGGAGTCATAGCGGCAAAATCCACTTCACCGGCTGAAACGCACTGGTCGATGGCTTGGCCAATCAGGATAGGACCGTAAAGGCTCAGGGATATTTGGATCACCGCACTTACAACAGCGCCGGCTATAAACCCCTTATACGGTTTTGTATACTGCAAAAGACGCTTTAATACAGAACGCTTCACGGATTTTCTCCCTCCTTCCCGCTCGCCTGAGAAAGACAAATCTCTCTATATTCCCCGCAGTTCTCCAAAAGCTCCTCGTGGGTCCCAATACCGCAGAGCCTCCCCTCATCCAGAACAAAAATTCTGTCTGCGCTGCGGATACTGCTGACCCGCTGAGATACGATCAACACTGTCATATCCTTTGTCTCTCTGCGGATAGCCCGGCGAAGAGCGGCGTCAGTAGCAAAATCCAGAGCACTGGCGCTATCATCCAAAATGAGAATGTTTGGGGAACCCGTGAGAGCCCTTGCGATGGTCAAGCGCTGCCTCTGCCCGCCGGAAAAGTTCCGGCCATTTTGGCTTACGGGAGACTGAATCCCTTTAGGCAGGGCCTTCACAAAATCCCAGGCCTGAGCCGTCCGGAGGGCCTGCACCATCTGTTCTTCTGTGGCCTCCCTGCACCCCCAGCGAAGATTGGTTTCGATCGTACCCGAAAAAAGGACTGCCTCCTGAGGGACCATACCGATTTTCCCCCTCAACGTCCGAAAGCCATACTCTTTTACGTTCACCCCGTCTACCAGAATTTCCCCCTGTATGGTATCATAAAACCGGGGGATCAGCTGAATAAGGGTAGATTTTCCGCTTCCTGTTCCTCCGATGATGCCCACCGTTTCACCGGGCGCTATGGAAAAATTCAGATCTTCCAGCACATAAGGCTCCCTGCCTGTATAAGAGAAGCTGACATTCCGGAATTCTATCCGCGGTTCTCCCTCCTTTGCTTCGGCCGTCTTTCCTTCCGGCTCCCGCACTGAGGGCTCCGTTTCCAAAACCTCATTGACTCTGGCTGCCGAAGCGGAGGCCTTCGTAAAGGTAACCACCAGATTTGCCACCACAATCAGAGCCAGCAGCGTCTGGGTCATATAATTTACAAAGGCGATGATTTGCCCCTGTTCCAGGGTTCCGGTATCCACCTGAATGCCTCCGAACCAGATAATAGCCACAATGCCAAAATTCATGATGGCATAGGTAAGAGGATTCAAAAGGGCGGAAAGCTTCCCCACCTGGATCGCCGTCCGAGTCTGATCCTCCGCCGCCTGAGTAAACCTTTCCTCCTCATGTTTCTGCCGGGAAAAAGCCCGCACTACCCTGGCGCCCGAAAGGCCCTCCCGGCTCACCAGGGAAATACGATCCAGCTTCTTCTGCATGACTCTGAAATAGGGTACTGAGCGTGACATTACCAGATACAGCACCAATGCGATCAGAGGCGTGACCACCACAAAGATAAGCCCAAGCTTCAAATCGATGAACAGCGCCATGACAACCGCCCCAATTGCCAGAAACGGCGCGCGGATCACAAGGCGTATCAGCATGGCAACCGCATACTGAAGCTGGTTTACATCGCTGGTGATGCGGGTAATTAGCGAAGGCGTCCCAAAGCGGTCCACCTCTGCATGGGATAAACTGTTGATATGGTGAAAAAGCTCGTTCCGCAGCACTGTTCCCACACCCTGGGAAGCTATAGAAGCCATTTTCTGGCAGACTATGGCACAAAGAAGCCCCACGATCCCCAAGAGAAGCATCAGGCCGCCCATTCGCCAAATATACGGAATATCCCCTTTCTTCACACCATTGTCAATAATCATTGCTGTAATCAGAGGCACTATCAGTTCAAAGACGGCCTCCGTGAGTTTAAACAGCGGCCCCAATATCACCTGGAGCTTATATCGCTTCAGATAACGCGCAAGTTTCCACACATCCCATCATCCTTTCCCCGATTTTTTATATTCTACCCTCTCCCTATGAAACCCGCAAGAAAAAATTGCCTTCCGTTTCCTTCAACCTGCGGTTGAAATCCCCTCCCGTATCCTTCCATTGCACAAACTCACATTCAGATTTAGTATAAAAGAAAGGGAGCGCAGGTACGCGCAGCCCTCCCCGGGGAAGCTTTCAGGAAAGGAACGATCTGTATGCATATAGCCATCCCACAAACCATCCGGCAGCTCCGCCTTTACCGAAATTTGAGCCAGGAATCTCTGGCAGACGCTCTGGGAGTTTCTACCCAGGCAGTCAGTAAATGGGAATGCGGAAAAGCCCTTCCCGATATTACCATCTTGCCCAGAATCGCCCAATTTTTTCATGTTTCCATCGATACGCTTTTTGAGGGAATCCTGGAAGGCGGCGAGGAAGAACCAACGGAAGCACGCCCTTATTTGGAGCAGAACCGCTCCGGATGGGACTGTATCTCTGAAACCCAGTGGCACGGAACCATCCTCCCCGATTATGGCCCCTTCACGCCCTCAGAGGAGGAGCTGCACCTTCTGGGAAATCTTCAGAACAAAACAGTTCTGGAGCTAGCCTGCGGAAGCGGACACTCCCTTCTCTATGCTGCTCAAAGGGGAGCCCGGGAACTCTGGGGGCTGGATATCTCTTCAAAACAGGTAGAGGCCGCCGAAAAGCTTCTCACGGAAAACGGAAAGGAAGCCTTTCTTTTCAACTCCCCTATGGAGCAAAACCCCGGCATCCCTCTTCAGCACTTCGATGTGGTATATTCCATCTATGGCCTGGGATGGAGCGTAGATCTGCAAAAGGTCTTCCATCTGGCCCATAGCTGCTTGAAACGCGGTGGAATCTTTGTTTTTTCCTGGGATAATCCGCTTCTTCCCTGTCTGGAATATAAGGATGAAAGCTATATACTGGAGCGCTCCTATGTGGATGAATTCCGCTTCCACATTCTGAAGAAAGGGGAAGAGCTCAGTCTGAAGAACTGGAAGCTTTCTTCTTATATCAACGGCCTAGCTGAGGCGGGGTTCCGGATAGAACGGCTGATTGAAGAATCCGCCGGAGCGAAGGAAGATGCCCCCTGGACAGATACATGGTATTCTGCCCACAAGGCAAAACTTTTGCATCACACCTTTATTATAAAAGCCCGGAAAGAATAACTGTCCATGTTTTAGGAGGAATTCCTTACATACCTCTGCAAGATCTCCCGTTTTCATCGTTGTATTTCACAGGTTTTACAAAAGTTTAACCAAAAAGCGCCTTTTCTTTTTCCTGAGGAATGAATATGATATTTATATATTTGGGAATTATATTAAATTCTTTGTAAAAGAGAGGGCGTAATAAATGGCAAAAGGATATTTTTCCTTCAAAGCCCGCATATTCCACTTTTTTCAGGTATGCAAGAAAAACTCCCAACTTTCATTGAGTGTATTTCTAATATTGCTGGCTATTCTATTGGCTTTTCTATCCCGGTCATCGATAGGCGGCTCATCTTTTTCTGAATTTGTGTCCGGCCTAATGATGGGACTTTCCGTAGGAATTTTGCTGATGGGAATTCTACTAGCCTTTGTCTTCTTTCACCGCCGGCACTAAACAGAAAATTTAATATACTGATTTTTTGGATAAAAAATTCTGCAGCTTCTTGGGTGAATATGAAGTCAACCGGCCATGCGGTATGCTTATAGACGGTCTCCAGATGTTTCATGTATTTCTTGCTGCCCCACTTCGTACCGGTCACATGGTGTAGACGGGGAGCAGAACAACATGAGGGCAAAATTCCCGTTTGGAACAGCGCCCGTCATACGGGTACAGCGAATCTCCTAATTTTATTAGTGCGAAACTTATTCTACTGTATCCGATTGCGAATACCTCTTTCAACCCTTTTCTTCTTTCTTTACCCACCAAAGTACTATTTATCCACTGGATGTGGAAATATAGAAAAACTGCCGTACCAAAGAACGGGACGGCAGTTTTTTCATACATCTCGATTATTCACAGGAGGCTCAGCTTATTTTCGCTTAAAAGCAGATTTCGGCATACCGCAGATGGGGCACACCCAATCGTCAGGCAGTTCCTCAAAGGGAACATCCGCATCCTTATACTCATAGCCGCACACCGTGCAGATCCACGCGTCGCCGCCCAAGTCCTCATCCTCCTGCACAGACGCCTGATAAGTGGGAGCGTTTTTGGGTGCGGAACCCTTGATGACCTTGTGATAATAGTCATAGGTCATGGGATTTCCTACCGCTTTATCGCTTCCCGCAATGATCTCGCCTACAAACAGGGTATGGGTAGGAGTTTCCGCACTGGTGATCACCCTGCACAGATACCAGCAGCAGATATTTTCCTTGATGATGGGAAGCCCTTCCTCCAGGATGCGGTGACGCACATTGGCCAGTTTATCCGTACTGCGCCCAGAGGCAAAACCAAGAGCCCCAATCACCGCGCCGGAAGTATCCTCAGAAAGGACAGACACGGTAAAAAGCCCAGTTTTCTGAATACATTCGTGGCTATAGTTATCATGATTCATACTTACAGCCAAAGTATTGGGAGAATTTGTCACCTGAAAAACCGTGTTTACAATACAGGCAGAAGCCTTTTCTCCGTCTTTTACGCCGATTGCATACATTCCGTATGACAGTTTGAATAAAGTTTCATTTTTCATAACTCTGCCCCTTTTCCGGCCTTGCGCCTCAGCCCGGCCTTATATTCTGCACTTTTCTTTATCATACCACCCGGGCCCGAAACTTACAAGAAGGTTTTCCCTTTTGCGCAAATAATATTCTTTGTTTTTTTACAATGTATGGCCGGCATTCTTACAGGCTGTATAGAAAGATCCGCTCTGCTCCAGTTTTCGCCGAATGGCTTCGATATCCATCAAAAAACGGCTTGTCTGCAGCAAATACTCCCGCAATTTCGGCTCGCGGAGCATGTGTCTGGCGGCCCTCCTCAGGCGGCGCTCAAAAAGAGGCTGGGGCGGAACCTTCTGCCGGATAAGGGGGCACACGGAGGAGCCTCTGGGATCGGGAATCACCCGGATCCCCCATGCGCCTGTACGCCTGTTTTCATACACCAGCGGGAAAAAGGGGAACATCCGGCAGGCCAGAGGACGGGACCGACGGCGGCAGACACTGCGGCAAACGCAAAGGCCGTAGCCCTCGTTATCCTCTGTGGGAAGGATCGAAAAATCCGGTTCCACTTTCAGAAGCTGTTCTTCATAGGGGAAAAGCCCCATACCCGTATGCCCATCCCCCCGGCAGCAGGCTCTGCCACAGATGTTGCCGCAGTCCACCGCCAAGGGCGTCACCGATTCCAAAAGAGCATAGGCCCGCATAAGCTCTTCAGCCGGTTCGCCGCATCTCCCGAATACCTTTTTGCGTTTTGTTCCGCCGCTCATTTCTTTTTCCCCTTCACAGCCTCCCAATATTGGCGGAAGGCCTGCTCATTTTTGTTTTCTCCCCATTCATAATATACTGTATCCTGAAGACTGTCCGGCAGATACTGCTGCTCCACCCAATGATGGGGGAATTCGTGGGGATATTTATAAAACTGCCCTTTTACAGCGGCATCCGCCCCATCGTAATGCTTGTTCTGCAATGTTCTGGGGATCCGGCCCACCCGGCCTGCGGCGATATCGTCCATAGCCTGGTTGATGGCGTTGTGGGCGGAATTGGATTTTGGGCTGTTCGCCACAAGAAGCACCGCATCTGCCAAGGGAAAGCGGGCCTCCGGCAGCCCCACCTGCAGGGCAGCGTCCACCGCGGCTTTTACGATGGGAATAACCATAGGATAGGCAAGCCCCACATCCTCGCAGGCGCAGACCATGAGCCTGCGGCATGCGGAGGGCAAATCTCCCGCCGAAAGAAGCCGGGCCAGATAGTAAATAGAGGCCTGCGGATCAGAGCCCCGCATGGATTTCTGAAAAGCCGAAAGCAGATCATAGTGCTCATCGCCATCCTTGTCATAGCGTATAGCGCTTTTCTGCGTCAGTTCCCGGGCGCTTTCCAGCGAAACGCGCAGCACCCCGTCTTCCCCCATATCCCCGGCAAAAACGCAAAGTTCCACGGCATTCATGGCCTTGCGTACATCCCCGCCGCAGGCTGCGGCAATATGGGGGATAACGCCCTCCTCCGGGAGGATGGGCGTCCCCCGCTCTTCCTCCAGAAAATGGAACGCCCTTTCCACAGCCGGTTCCACATCCTGAGGCTCTACCGTCTTAAATTCGAACACGGTAGAACGGCTCAGAATGGCGGAATACACATAAAAATAGGGGTTTTCTGTGGTGGAAGCGATCAGAGTGATACTCCCGTTCTCAATGAATTCCAGAAGAGTCTGCTGCTGCTTTTTATTGAAATACTGGATCTCATCCAGATATAGCAAAACGCCGTTAACAGCGTCCAGCCTGTCCAGCTGAGAGACTACCTCCCGTATATCCGCCGTGGAAGCCGTGGTTCCGTTCAGCTTGCAGAGTTTTCGGTTTGTCCGCTTGGCTATAAAGGTAGCCAGAGTAGTTTTTCCCACACCGGAGGGGCCGTAAAAGACCATGTTGGGAATCTCCCCCGATTCAATAATTTTCCGCAGGGGCCTTCCCTCCCCCAGAAGGTGCCTCTGCCCCACGATATCCTCAAGCTGTATTGGACGAAGTCTGTCCGCCAAAGGTGAAGCCATACCGTCTTCCTCCTTCATTCATATACTTTCCCGGCCCCTGGAGTTCCGGATCCCGATCTCAACCAGGTTTCTCATGCGCAAACCTTTCGTCTGCCAAGGCCGCTTGTACCAGTATACCCGCCCCTTCTCCCATTTGCAAGGGGATCGATCCCCCGGCTCTGATAAAGCAGAAAATCCCGCACCGCCAAAGACGGAACGGGATTTTAATCTGCTGTGTTTATGGGTGTTTGAAAACGCTCCTCAGGCTGTTATTCATAGAGCGGATGCCGCGCGCAGATTTCTGCCACCTTGGCCTTGATCGCTTCCCTGTTGGGCTCGAAATCATGAACAGCAAGAGCAATGCACTCCGCTACAATATCCATATCTGCCTCATCCAACCCGCGGGTGGTGACGGCAGGCGTCCCCAGACGCAGACCGCTGGTGACAAAGGGGCTTCTCTGCTCATTAGGAACCGTATTCTTATTCGCGGTGATGTTCACCTCGTCCAGCCTGTGCTCCAGTTCCTTGCCGGTGAGCTCCAGCCCAGTCAGATCCACCAGCACCAGGTGGTTGTCCGTTCCGCCGGAAACCAGGTTCACATTGCGGTCAAGAAGCCCTTTGGCCAAAGCCTGGGCATTCGAAGCAACCCTGTGGCCGTATTCCTTGAACTCCGGCTTCAATGCCTCGCCCAAGCAAACAGCCTTACCGGCAATCACATGCATGAGAGGGCCTCCCTGGGTGCCGGGGAAAATCGCCTTGTCGATAGCCTTGGCATACTCTTCCTTGCAAAGGATCATGCCGCCTCTGGGCCCGCGAAGAGTTTTATGCGTGGTAGTGGTCACTACATCTGCGTATTCCACCGGGTTTGCATGGTCGCCGGAAGCCACCAGACCCGCAATATGGGCCATATCCACCATGAAAAGCGCACCGCAGGCATCGGCGATCTCACGGAACTTCTTAAAATCCAGAGCGCGGGGATAGGCACTGGCGCCGGCTACAATCAGTTTCGGTTTTACTTCCATAGCCTGCTCATAGACCTTTTCATAATCCACACGACCATCTTCAGGGCTTACGCCGTAAGGAACAAAATGATAATATTTACCGGACATATTCACAGGTGAGCCATGGGTCAAATGTCCGCCCTCAGAAAGACTCATGCCCATAACGGTATCGCCGGGATTCAAAAGGGCAAAATACACAGCCAGATTGGCCTGAGCGCCGGAGTGGGGCTGCACGTTGGCGTGCTCCGCGCCAAAGAGCTGGCAGGCTCGCTTTCTGGCGATTTCCTCTACTACGTCCACATACTGGCAGCCGCCGTAGTAGCGCTTGCCCGGGTAACCCTCTGCATATTTATTGGTGAGAATGCTCCCCATAGCTGCCATGACCGCGGGGGAAACGATATTCTCAGAGGCGATCAGCTCCAGATTTCTCTGCTGGCGGGAAAGCTCGTCCGCCATTGCTGCGCCCACTTCCGGATCTACATTTTTTACGAAACCGATTGAATCCATCAAATCACTATACATGTTTTCATTCCCTTTCATAGTTAGGATACGGTTCACCGCTGTGACACAGGCCTACGACTTCTATAAGAATCAGCTGGGTGACACATTACGTCTCCACAGCCATGATGCAATAAGTATACCACGAACCGGCTGATAGCCGCAACCAATTCTATTTTGTTTTTACCTGATAAAGTGAAAAAGTATGGAAAGAAGAAACAGATGAATTGGATAAAATGCATAAAACGCATATTTTGGAAAACTCCTGCCCTTTTTGCCATTGTATAAAAGGATTGGAATCACTGCTACAGGCGCATAGAGTTGAACACCGCCCCCCATTAGGGAATCTGCCGTATTCATAAGAGCAAAGGCTGCACAGGCGGCGGCTCTTTTGCTGATAAGCGCAAAGCAGAGGATAAAACAAACGCCCATAGCTCCGTAATCTGCATGCAATGCCTCAGCCAATACCGCACAGAGAATAGCCGGCATAGTAGAAAGCGCCGGGTGCTCCCCACCCTTTTTTAGGAGGAGCTCCCCCGCCAGAAGCCCTAAAAGCAGTGTAAAAAACACATTTTGTCTGGAAGGATCCCACAGCGTATGGGAGAAAGCAAGATCATAGGCCGGTTCGGAAATAAGAGAAAACACACCAAGCCGCAGCGCATATTTCATAGCACTGCGGGTATGCAGAAGCCCTTCAGACAGAAGGAAGCAGTAAATAGGAAAGCTCATCCGCCCTATTATACGTATCCATTGCTCCTGAGGGAACAGCACAGCGCCGATATGATCCGCCGTCATGGTGAAGAGCGCCAAAAGTTTCAAGCCAAAGGCTGTCATTTTGCTATCCCATCCTTTCGGCAGGCTGCAAAGCGCTCCTCTGGCCGGCACAGCGCCCTTTTTTTGAAAGCGCCGCGGAAGTCCCCCGCCGGACAGCCCCTCATTTGTGCGGAACCGCCGAGGTGCCCCTCTCCCGCAGATAGGTGCTTTCCAAATCCGCCAGATGGAGCTTCACCGCAAGGGGATACTTCTCAAAAGCCAGCGTCAAAGCAAAGCTTCCGCCTCGGACAGAATCGTCGAAGCCCCCCATGTGCCAGCGGATGGCCATGGCCTCGCTGGTCTTCAGCCGCAGAAAACGCTCGATGAGGAAAACCGATTTTTCCCCATGGCCATAGGGAAAGCTGTCTTCCACCTGATAAAAGGGGACCTTCTCCCACCGGCCCGTCTCGTCGTTCTTCACATTCCGAGTGGATTCCTTATAGAACTGCGCTTTGCAAATGTCGTGCAGAAGAGCGCAGAGAGCAAAGGTCTCTTCGTTGTCCGTCTCCGGGTCAAAATGCTTTTCCATAAGAACGCGATACACGTTCACGCTGTGCTGCACAAGGCCGCCCTTGCAGGCGCAATGGAATTTCGTGCTGGCGGGAGCGTCGAAGAAATCCGTCTTTTCCAGCCATTCCAGAAGGCGGGCAGAGCCTTCTCTATGGATTTTTTCT
This sequence comes from uncultured Oscillospiraceae bacterium, assembly GCA_900550095.1. Lineage (GTDB taxonomy): Bacteria > Bacillota > Clostridia > Oscillospirales > Acutalibacteraceae > UMGS1264. Next base: position 4,545 of record URRG01000009.1, on the reverse strand, counting down.
TTGTAGATCGATACAAATTCTTCTTTGTAGCTCATGTAATTCCTCCATATCTTTTCTGTTTTTCCGTTCTTCCCCTCCAAAAGCCCCGGAAGCCGGAAATTCCAACCAGCTTCTCAGGGCCTGTAAACGCTGGCTTTCAAGCTGAAGGAAACCGGATATTTCTCCCTGTTATAGAGGTACGCATACAGTCTCTTTTCCTTCAACAGCTCCATTCCGCCCGAGTCGTAAAAATTCTCGGGAAACTCGTGAAAAAACTCTATATGGAGACCTGCACCAATCAGAGAATTCAGGATTTCTGAAACGGGATGCATCCAAAAATAGGATTTTTCCCCCTGCTTCACTTCAGACGCATAGCCTCCGATGCAATCGTCCTCATCGGGTTCTCTCCCAAAATAAGGGTAGCGGATCTCATATTCCTCCCGGCTCAGCTTCGCTTCGTCAAAGGAGAGGAAAAACGGGTGGGAATCGAATACATAAAGATACCCTGTCTCTCTGAGCAATTTGCGGATCGTCCGGGCCCATACCCCCAGATCCGGAAGCCAGCCCAGGACGCCTTCTGAAGTAAACACAACATCGTAGGTTTCATGAAGCTTTTCGGAAAGCTCCATGATATCCGATTCCAGAAACTGCACATTGGAAGCATCGAGTTCTTTTGCCAGCTTCCTGGCATAGAAAATATTCTCCGGCACCAGGTCCACACCCAGAACCTGGGCGCCCATCCGGCTGAGAGCAATGGAATCCGCCCCTGTATTGCACTGCAAATGGAGAAGCTTTTTCCCTCTCAGGTCTCCCACTTCCTCCAGAATATACGCGTTAAGCGCATATTCTCCGGCTTCATAGGCTTTTTTGAAGGTCTCATAATGCTCCCGGGAAAGCTGGGCCCAAGCTCTTTTGTTAGCTTCGATCTCTTTCATTTTACTTCCCTTTCCCGAAATCACGCCGTTTGCGCAAAAAAACGGCAGAAGCGAACGGCGCCAGCTGCAGGCGGATGGATGCCGTTTCACCCTTCCCCCTTTTCTTCGCCCGCAGAGGCTTCTCATTGATCATACCAGAACCGCCCCATGTATAAGCGTCGCTGTTGATAAGCTCTGTAAATTCTCCCTCGCCGCAGGGAACCAGAAGACCCGGGTAGCCTCTGGAAGAAAAATTGATCAGGATCAAAAGCTCTTCTTCCTGAGAACGGCGTGTAAAAGCCAGAAGGCAGGAATCATAGGCGGGGACCTCCACCCAGCTGAAGCTCGAAAGATCATATTCGTTTTCATATAGGGCAGGGTGGCTCCGGTAAAGATTTCCCAGCTCCCGGAAATATCTCCGGAAGCTGTCGTGGATAGGATAAGCCGTAAGTTCCCAATCCAGCTCCCTGTTTTCGTCCCATTCCCGGAAGTGGCCAAGCTCATTCCCCATAAAATTCAACTTTTTCCCGGGGTGGCAAAACATATATGTATACAATGACCTTGCCTGAGAAAATTTCTGCTCATAGGTTCCCTGTATTTTATCCAGAATCGTCTTTTTCCCATGGACATTTTCATCGTGGGACAAAGGCAAAAGATACAGCTCGTTTTGAAAATAAGCCATAGAGAATTTCAGGCTTCCGCCCGCTGAGCTTCTCGCCCCAAAGGGGAGCTCCAAAAAGCAGAGCGTATCGTTCATCCAGCCCATATCCCATTTGTAATCGAAACCCAGGCCCTCATATTCCACAGGGGCCGTCACCTTCAGATAATTGCTGGAATCCTCTGCAATCAATACTGCGCTTGGATGCCTTTCGTGAAGCCCTTTGTTCATTCCCCGCAGGAACTCCACTCCACCCACGTTAATTCCCCGGTTTTCCTGCCCCTGCCAGTAGATAGCGTGGCTGATCGCATCCATACGCAGGCCGTCCCCATGAAAAACAGTGAGCCAATAATCTGCGGCGGATTGGAGAAAGCTTTTCACCACACCCTTATAGTAGTCAAAATTGCAGGAGCCCCATTGGCTGTAGCCGATTTCCGGTTGGGCATATTCATAAAGAGCCATACCGTCATACCGGCTGAGAGCAAAATCGTCCACCGTAAAGTGAGTGGGAACAAAATCAAAAATCACTCCGATACCGTTCCGGTGAAACAGATCCACCAGCCCCGCCAGTTCTTCAGGAGTCCCATAGCGGGATGTGGGGCTGAAAAAGCCGCTGGTCTGGTAGCCCCAGGAACCGTCGAAGGGATGCTCGCTCAGAGGCAGGAACTCCACATGCGTAAAATGATTTTCAAGAAGATAGGGAAGAAGCTCCTCAGCAAGTTCCCCATAGGTGAGCCAGCTGCCATCCCCGCAGCGCTTCCACGAACCCGCGTGCACCTCATAAATAGAAACCGGCCTGTTGTATCCCTTATCCCGAGAGGCCATCCACTCCTCATCCCGGAAAGGATACGAGAGAGTCTCCGTCAGCCTTGAGGCCGTGCCCGGACGTACTTCCGTGCTGAAAGCAAATGGATCCGCCTTATCCAGCACCCTGCCGTCCTGCTGATAAATCCGGAATTTATACAGCATTCCGGGCAGAGCGTCCCGGGAAACAGCGTTCCAGTTCCCCATTTCATACTCCATGGGCTGCCCCTGCCAGCCGTTGAACTCCCCGATGAGCTCCACTCTCCTGGCCCTGGGGGCATATACGCAGAACCGGTAACCCTCCCCATCCTCCAACAGATGAGCTCCATAGTAGAGATATGCGTCAAAAGCCTTCCCGTTTTCATATTCCTTCAGTCTATTCCGTTCCATGCTTTTTCGCCCCTTCCCCTCAAAACATACGCTTGCCTTTTCAGCCGCAGGCCGGAGGATCTTTCCAAAACCGCCGCTGAAACCAAACAGCGGCTTCGCTTCATTCCTTTTCTTCCAGCCGGGAAACCAGCGTTTCCTCCGGCGTAACATACACCGTATTGTAGTCCACATAGATCACCATACCGGGCTTGGCCCCGGAAGGCTTGCTCACATGGCGCACCTGGGTATAATCCACCGGCACCTGGGAGGAATCCCTCCCCCGGCTGTGCCATGCCGCCAGCATGGCTGCCTCCCGAAGAGATACTTCCCCAGGCTCCCGCCCTTCCGTCACAAGAATTGTATGGGAACCGGGAATATTCTTTGTATGGAACCAATAGTCCCTGTTATTGGCTGTTTTCAGGGTGAGCTTATCGTTCTGGCGGTTATTGCGGCCCACTAGGATCCGAAAGCCCTCGCTGGAAACAAACCGCAGAGGAGCTGCAGCGGCCTGGGGCCGCTGTTTTCCTCTGGCCCGGCGCACGTAGCCTTCTTCTACCAGCTCCTGCCGGATCTCCGAAAGATCCCGCTCCGTCTCCGCCCGGCTCAGTTCATCGAAGACCGTATCGATATATTCAAGTTCTTGGGCGGCCTGCGCGATCTGCTCCGTCAGCTTTTCTTCGGCGGTTTTGGCCTTCCTGTATTCCTTGAAATACTTCTGGGCGTTTTCAGAGGGCGTCAGCAGTGGATCCATGGGAACATGCACCAGAGGCATCCCTTCCTCCCAGTAATTTTCCAGATCTGCAAAAGGCGCCCCTTTTTCCAGCCGGTACAGATTGGCGCTGAGAAGCTCCCCGTAGGTCTTCAGTTCATCCCGCCTGGCGCAGGCGGAAAGCTCCGCTTTCTGTTTATTGATCTTATTGCTCAGGCGTTCCGAAGCGTTGGAAAGCAGCCGCAGCAGATCCTGAGACCGCACCCGCATGCGCTCCTGTCGGTCCCTTTCGTCATAAAAGGCGTCCAGCAGGACGGAAAAACTCTCCTGCTTTACAACTACTGCACCGGTGCCGTATTGTTCCACATTAAAATAGGTAAAATCCACCGGCCTGCCGGAAAGATTCACCGCCATATAGGGTTCGCCGGAAATTTCGCACATCTGCTCCTGCAGCCGCCCCAGAAAAAACCGGAACCTCTGCCGCTGCTCTTCAGCCATCTCTCCCACCCTGAGTTCCGCTCCCCTGCCCGTTTTATAGGCCAGCTCCCGGCACACGATAGGGGAAACGCCCTGCAGGGAATTGAGTATGGCCTTTGAAAGCTCCGTCCCCTCTTTCGCGGAACAGACACGTTCAACAGCCTCCTCCAGGGTGGATTCCGGAAGACAGAGCTTGTCCTGCGGAGGCGGCAGCTCATAGGAAAGCCCCGGCAGCACCAACCGTTCTGAGGTCATTTCCGCATCCACCCGCTTCAGGGCGTCGATGATTCTTCCTTTTTCATCCACAAAAATGATATTGCTGTAGCGGCCCATCACCTCCATATACAGCCGCAGCTCCACATGGTCTCCCAGCTCGTTTACTGCGTCGAACACCAAACATAAGACGCGTTCCAGCCCTTGCTGCTCCAGGCGCACCAGCCGGGCACTCTGCAGTCGCTTGCGCATCAGCATGCACAGCATGGGAGGCTGTTTGGGATTTTCCGGCATGAACCGGGTGAAATGGATCCGGGCGCTGTTGGCCCGGGCGGAAAGCAGGAGCTTCAGATGATCCGTGTACGTGCGGATCACAAGCACCATTTCTTCCCGGTTGAGCTGATATATTTTTTCGATCCGCC
>URRG01000008.1 GCA_900550095.1 uncultured Oscillospiraceae bacterium | reverse complement strand
AGTTCAGCAAGAGATAACAAATCCCTGTTGGGATGTAAGCAGCACCCTTTTGGGTGCTGCTTTTCTTTTTGCTTTTGGAACCTGTTTCTCTGTAAAACATGCGGTTAAATCTGAGAACCAGCACGGGCATAGGGGATCGGATTTTTGCGGCACACTGTGTTTTGGTGAAGGGACTGGTCATTCCTTTGCATTTTGTGTATAATAAAAGGCAAATACATACTATCATACTACGAATATCCATCCGGGTGCCGCCGCCCGCCTCGCCGGCTTCACAGAATACGGCAGGGGGCGCGCGGAGAATAGGGAATCGTGTGAAAATCGCGAACGGTGCCGCCGCTGTAAGCGCGGAGGCCGCACACAGGGCGAAAGCCAGCCATTGGGGAACTGAGAAGGCGTGTGCCGGCCAGCGAAGCGCAAGTCAGAAGAACTGCCCGGCTGTGTCCCTCTGAAATGCTCTCGAGCGAAGAGCGGAAGGAGGCTTTGTTTTCATGCCCTTTTGGGGGATGGAACAGTATATCTGCGCGGAAAACCGGCCGCGGCGGTCTGTGGAAAATTTTGCAGGCTGCCGCGGCCTTTCGCATGGAAAGGGAAATGGAGTGAGAAACATGCATACGAAGAAGCCTGTTACGCCTAGATGGAAAAAATACATACCCGCTGCTGCGGCAATCGCGGCGGTGCTGACATTGCTTTGCGTTGCCTGGTTCTGGGAGGCTCCCATGCCGGAGGATACCTCTTCTCTTCTGCTGGGGGCAGAGCTTTCCAGCGGGGACGTTTCCGGCATAACGAAGGAGGAGATTCCTTCCACAGGTTCTGCTTCTTCCCCTCCTTCGTCTGTTTCGAGAGCTCCATCTGTTTCTTCTGTATCCGATATATCTTCTGCTCCGACTTCCTCGGATGCAGAGTCTTCTGGCGGTCAAGGCCCTGCAGAGGAAAATCTTTCATCGAAATCCCCATCGTCTTCCGTTTCATCGGTTTCTTCCGCGGCTCCTGCAGCTCCTGCAGTCCCCGTACCCTCTGACCAAAACGGGGAAAACGGAGAGGAAAAAACGAAAACCTGCCGGGTCTCTATATCCTGCGCTTCGGTGCTTTCCAATATGGATGCCTGCGACCCGGAAAAACGGGAACTGATCCCGGCGGACGGCTGGCTCCTGCAGGAGACGGCGGTTTCCTTTCAGGAGGGGGAGAGCGTGTTCGATATCCTCCGGCGGGTATGCAGGGATAAGGGGATCCATATGGAGTATACCGCCGCGCCGGGGTATAACGGCGCATACATAGAGGGGATCGGAAACCTGTATGAATTCGACGTAGGGGAGCTTTCCGGCTGGATGTACTCCGTCAACGAAACGTTTCCCAATTACAGCAGTTCCGCCTGCAAGGTGAAGGCGGGCGACAGGATTGCCTGGGTCTACAGCTGCGATCTGGGGCGCGATGTGGGCGGTACTGCCGCCGCAGGGGGGTAAGCGCCCGAAGTGCTCGAAGTACTCGAAACGCCCGAACCGCTCGGATAGGCGCGGGCGGGTTCGCAGAAAAGGAGGCGATGGGATGGACGTGAACATGGACAGGGCAGAGGAGATACGAACTATACAAGGCGGGAAAGGACCCGGAAAGGCGGGCTCCGTGCCGGCAGCAGAATCCCCCTCGGGCGCGGAAAAAGGGAGCCTGGCTGCTGGGAATACCGAGAGTGCTGGAAATACCGGGAATCCCGGCGGCGCCGCTCTGTTTCCGCCCGCGTCTTCGGCGGGGGGATACAGCTGGAAAACCCGGAAAAACCGGAAAACCGGCGGGGCTCCCTTCTCCGGGGGGAGGAAAAACAGAGGCTCCCCCGCTTTTGCGCAGAACCGGGAGTTTTCCACCGGTTTCCATCCGGCAGTGGAATTTTTATATTTTGCCCTTGCGTTGGGTTTCGGCATGTTTTTTACGCACCCCTTGTGTCTCGCGCTGTCCTTTGCGGGGGCGTTTTCTTTTTCTCTGTGCCTTCGGGGGAAAAAAGCTGTGCGCCTCGGCCTTTTGTATATGCTGCCCTTCTTCCTTCTCACGGCGGCCGTAAACCCTCTTTTCAGCCACGGCGGAAAAACGGTGCTGGCATATTTTCCTTCCGGCAATCCCTTTACGCTGGAAAGCCTTCTCTATGGCCTGGGAGCCGGAGGCATGCTGGTCTGCATGCTTTTGTGGTTTTCGTGCGTCACAGAGGTGATTACGGCGGAAAAATTCCTCTGGCTCTTCGGCAGGGCGCTTCCGGCTCTTTCTCTGGTCCTGAGCATGACGCTTCGTTTTGTGCCCTTGTTTGTCAGAAGGCTCCGCCAGGTGAGCGAGGCCAGGCGCTGTATGGGAGGGACGGGCGGTTCCAGCGGGAAAGGGAAAGGAGCGGAAACGGAGCGGAAACGGAGGAAGCCGTTCGGGCCGGGCCGGCGGAACGGAGCGGTCAACCGGGGACGGGAGGCGGTGAAGACCGTTTCCATCCTGCTCACATGGGCGCTGGAAAACGCCGTGGAGACGGGGGACAGCATGAAGGCCCGGGGCTGCGGCCTGCCGGGGCGGACGGCTTTTTCCCTCTACCGATTCACTGGCAGGGATAAAGACGCTGCCTCCGCGCTTCTGTTCTGCGGCTTTTTCCTGCTTTCCGCAGGACTTTCGGGAGCTGCGGAGTTCCGGTATTTCCCCACGGTGAAGGGCGTGTTTGTGACAGCCGGGCCGGAAAGCCCGATTACGGTATGTTTTTTTCTGGCGTACGGCCTTTTATGCCTGGCGCCCGTATACATCTATTGCAGGGAGGTGCGCGTGTGGAAGCGATGGGAACAACCGGAAGACCGGCGGCGGGGACTTCTGTGAGAAAGAGCGAAGGCTCCGGCTTCCCCGGAACGGGGGACCGGGAACGCAGGCCGCACGGGCCTGGGGCTGCCGATGGATTTGTAAGGCCCGGCGGGGAAAATCCGGTCCTGTCGGTGCGGAAGCTGAGCTTTTGGTATCCGGGCGGGGAGGAGCCCGCTCTGCGCGCTGTGGATCTCGCCGTCGGGCAGGGGGAGTTCTTTGTGCTGTGCGGCCCCTCCGGGTGCGGCAAGAGCACCCTTCTGCGGCTTATAAAGCGTTCCCTTGCGCCGCACGGCAGGCTGCAGGGGGAGATCTTCTGGGAGGGGAGACCGCTTTCCGGGCTCAGCCGCCGGGAGGAAGCCGCCGCCGTCGGTTTCGTGCAGCAGTCTCCGGAAAGCCAGATCGTCACCGATACGGTCTGGCATGAACTGGCCTTCGGGCTGGAAAGCCTGGGCCTCCCTTCCTCCTCTATCCGCCGCCGGGCGGCGGAGACGGCTTCCTTTTTCGGGATCGAGGGCTGGTTCCATACAAAAACCGCAGAGCTTTCCGGCGGGCAGAAGCAGCTGCTGAACCTGGCCTCGGTCATGGCCATGAGGCCCCGGCTCCTGATCCTGGACGAGCCCACCGCCCAGCTGGATCCCATAGCCGCCTCCCGTTTCCTGGAACTGCTGGGGAGGATCAACCGGGAGCTGGGCGCGGCCGTCCTCCTGGCAGAGCACAGGCTGGAGGAGGCGCTGCCTCTGGCAGACCGGTGCGGGGTGATGGAAGAGGGCCGCATCCTCTGCGGCGGGCCGCCCGGAAAGCTGGGTTCCCTGCTGCGCGGGAGGGACGGCAAAGCCCTTCTGGGCATGCCGGCGGCTATGCGGATCTGGGCCGCAGTGGAACCTGCCTCCCCGGATTCCTGCGGGGAGGAGGGATGCTGCCCCGTCACTGTGGGGGAGGGGCGCGCCTGGCTGCGGGATTTCGTCCGCACGCATCCTCTGCTCTGTGGGGAAGGGGCCGCGCGTCAGGTTTCTTTCTCCGAAAAAACGGAAGGGCGCGGCGAAGAGATTCTGCGGGCGCAGGATTTATGGTTTGCCTATGAAAGAGGGGCGGAACCGGTGGTGAGGGGGCTCTCCCTTTCCCTGCAGAGGGGAGAGCTTCTGGCCGTGCTGGGCAGCAACGGCGCAGGCAAGACCACCCTTCTGCGGCTTTTGTCCGGCGGGCTCCGCCCCCAGCGGGGCAGTGTGGATTGTTCCGGGCGGGTGGGGATGCTGCCCCAGGATCCAAAGCTCCTGTTTGCGAAAAAGACCCTATGGGAGGACATGCTGGATGCCCTGGATTCCACGGATGCTGCGGACGCCCTGAAGCGGCGGGGCGGGCCCGGGGAAGAGGGGGAAAGGCGGGCCCGGAAGGCGCTCCGTCTATGCGGACTGGAGGGGCTTGCAGAGCGTCATCCCTACGATCTTTCCGGCGGGGAGCAGCAGCGGGCGGCGCTGGCGAAGGTTTTGCTCTGTGAACCGGATATCCTGCTTCTGGACGAACCCACCAAGGGCTTCGACGCCTGCTGGAAGCGGGAGTTCGCGGGGCTCCTCCGTTCCCTTCTGAGGAAAGGGACCGCCGTGCTGATGGTGAGCCACGATATGGACTTCTGCGCCGAAACCGCAGACCGGTGCGCCCTCTTTTTCGACGGCTCCATAGCGGCCCAGGGCGCGCCGGAGGAATTTTTTTCCGGCGGGAGCTATTACACCACGGCTGCCGCCCGCATAGGAGAGGGATTCGTTCCCGGCGCCGTCACCGTGGAGGCTGTGGCGGCGGCCTGCGGGGCCTTTCCTGCGGACAGCCCGAAAACATCCGGCGATATAAGCGATATAGATAATATAGGCGATGTAGAAGGCCTGGCAGGTTTGGGCGGTTCCGGCGTTCCCGCCGTTTCAGAGGCCCTGGGCGCAGCCGGGTCCTCTTGGCCCGGTGATGCGCCGGGGGGAAAGCTCCGGGAAGGAATGGGAGAGAGCCGGGAGAAAAAAGAAGAAAAGCGCGGCCTTTCCCGGCTTCCTCTGTGGAGAAAGCTTCTGGCGGGGGCGTCCGGCTTTGCAGCGGCGGCGGCCTTCCTGCGCGCCGTGGGGGAGACGGAGCTTTCCGCGCCTTCTTCCCCTTCTTCCGCGGGGGATCTGGGGAGCGGAGCGGGCTTTATGAGCCAGGCTCAGCTTTGGAACACCGTGTTCCTGCTCGTGTCCCTGGCGGTTTTGGCCGCGGCTGTTTTCCGCAGGGAGAAGACAGGAGCCGTCTTGACGCCTTTTCCGCGGGGGCGGGCTCAAAGGCGCGGGATTCCCCGCAGGACGGCTGCGGCGGCGGTCTTCGTTCTGCTTTTGATTCCTCTCACGCTTCTTTGGGGCGTATTTCTTCTGGATAACCGCAAATACGCCTTTATCGCCCTTCTGGTGCTTCTGGAATGTATGGCGCCCTTTTTCCTTGTATTTGAAGGGAGAAAGCCCAGGGCCAGAGAGCTGGCGGTGATAGCCGTCCTCTGCGCGGCGGGGACGGCGGGGCGGGCAGCCTTTTTCATGCTGCCCCAGTGCAAGCCCGTCCTTGCTTTGACGGTCCTTTCCGGGGCTGCTTTGGGCGGGGAGACGGGCTTTCTGGTAGGCGCCGCGACCATGCTGGCCTCCAATATGTTCTTTTCGCAGGGGCCCTTGACGCCCTGGCAGATGTTCGCCATGGGGCTGACGGGATTTCTGGCGGGAGCGCTGTTTTTCCGCAGAAGCGGAAGCGGCCTTCGGAAGCTGCAGGCATCGCGGCTGTCCCTCTGCGTTTACGGGGCGCTCTCCGCCCTTGTGCTCTATGGGGGGATCATGAACGCGGCTTCGGCCCTTACCTGGCAGTTACAGGTGGATTGGTCCATCCTTCTGGCGTATATTGCCTCCGGCTTCCCCATGGACTGCATCCACGCCGGGGCCACCGTCCTGTTCCTGTGGTTCGGGGCGGAACCGGTGCTGGAAAAGCTGGAGCGCCTCCGGACAAAATACGGCCTTTTGGAATAGTCTGCTCCAGACGCGCGGGAAGAGAGGACGCTCTCCTTCGGAAGCGCTTCCCGAAGGCGTCCCCGGCGTGCCGGAACACCGTTTTCCCTTAGCTCATACTCCATACCCCGTGCAGCACCGTTTATGCCGCCGTGTTTCTCCAGGGCTGTGCGCTGTCCATACAGGTTATACAGGCCCTGTGGGCGCATGGAGTTTCCGCGTCCCGCCCCGAAAGCAGAGAAGCCGGGGCGGGACGCGTTCTGCAAGGGGCTTCAAAAGTAGCCGGGGATGTGAATTGTTTCTGCCGGCGACCTGTGCTATACTGAATATATAAAACGCTGAAACATATTTCCAGAAGGGAGGCGGGAAATGGGAAGAAAGCAAAAATGGAGGGAAAGCCTTCTCTGGATGTATTCTTCCATAGCGGCAGGGGCCGGGATCATTTTGCTGCTTTCCTTTTTGGCCACCCATCTCATCATGACGCAGATCGTGCGCTCCCGCCTGGAAAAATCGGCGGAGGTCATATTTCGGCAAGCATACGACAGCCTGGAATTGTTTGAAGAAGAGATCGACTATTTCTATTCCGCCTTTTCAACGGAGAACCAGATCTATCATTTTATCAGGGCGGATAGCCTGGAAGAGCGCAGCCGGTATCTGGATGCATTTTACCAGATGGTGGGCAACAGCATGCGTATCAATAAAAATCTCAGGAGCGTTTCCATCTACGACGAGAAAAAGAACTTGATTTTCAATAAAGGGGAAATATTCGTTCCTATGCCGGAGGGCGTGGAACCTCAGGACCGCTATATGTATACCGGCATTTCAGAAAAAGACGGGAACCGGTATTTTGGGATCGCTATGCCGGTATATGAGAAGCAGGCGGGCAAATATGCCTCTATCGGCATTACGTATCTGCTTTTCGACACGGCCGATCTGGAAAAAATTATGGAGACGGCCCTCTTCAACGAAGAATCTGCCGTAGGCATCGTGGATGCCGGCGGATGGACGATCCTTTCCTCCGGCGTATGGAAGCCCTCCTTCGGGGAGATGGAGGCTTCCTCCATGGACGGCGGAAAATACCTCTGCAAAAGGGAGAGCCTGGATGCGCTGGGGTGGTCCCTGATCAATGTGATACCTCGGGATTCCCTGTTGAACGGCATGGATGAAATGCAGCTGATAAACGATCTGGCTTATGCAGTCATGTTCTTTGTCCTCGTGGGCATCATATGGCTTCTTTACCGGAAGATCCTCAGGCCCATCCGGTATCAGATGCAGTTTATGACGGCTTACAAGACGAATATCGGGAAGCGCATAGAGGTGCTGAGCAATAATGAAATGGGGCTTCTGGCGCGGGAGATGAACCATATGCTCGACGATATCGAGAGCCTGAACAAAAAGGTCATCCGGGAGCAGAAGCGGTATCTGGAGCTGGAATACGCCAAGAAGCAGACGGAAATGATCGCCTATAAGAGCCAGATCAACCCGCATTTCATGTATAACGCCTTTGAATGTATCCGGGGGATGGCTTTGTATCACGGGGAAGAGGAGATCGCCGACCTGGTGGGCGCCCTTACAAAGCTCTTCCGGTATAACGTGAAGGGCAGCGACATCGTTCCCCTCAGAGAGGAATTCCAGCATCTCCGGGAGTACAGCCGCATTATCCATTACCGGTTTATGGAAAAGATCCGCATTTGTATGGAAGCGGAGGACAGCGTCCTGAAGCGGAAGGTTCCCAAGATGCTGCTGCAGCCCCTTGTGGAAAACGCCGTGCTTCACGGCCTGGAGCCGAGCCTGGCGGGCGGCGAGGTCCATATCCGGGCGGAAGAGGGGAAAAATGGTTTTCTCCTGATCACGATAGAGGACAACGGCTGCGGCATTTCACAGAAAAGGCTTGCGGAGCTCAGACGTTCTCTGCAGGAGTTCACACGGATGGACTCCCTGGAAGGAAAAGCGGGCGTAGGGATTTTGAACGTATGCCGGAGAATGCGGCTCTTTTACGGCGAGAACGCGAAATTTTCCATAGAAAGCCGGGAAGGAAAGGGAACCATATTGACCCTTTTGTTTTTAGAGGATCCGGTGGGATCGTAAAACGAGCGGGGAAGGGGGCGGAACATGAACAGTGTTTTTCTTGCTGAAGACGAGCCCTGGGCGCTGATCACGCTGAAAAAGCTGATCAACTGGCAGGAAAACGGGTTTTATATCAGCGGGGAGGCCGGCGACGGAGAAAGCGCCTGGAAGCGGATATCGTGCACCCACCCGGATCTTCTCATTGCGGATATCCGGATGCCGGGTATGAACGGGCTGGAGCTTCTGAAAAACATCCGTGGTGAAAAGCTCCGCACAGAGGTCATTTTTATAAGCGGGTATTCGGAATTTTCCTATGCCCAGGAGGCCATAGCCTACGGCTGCCTGGGGTATCTCATCAAGCCTGTGGATAGGGACGAGCTTCTGAGATACCTGGAAAAGGCGCGCCGCAGCATAGGGGGTGAGCAGGAAGAAGGGCTGGAGGACGCCTATCTTTCTGAAAATCTGCTGGTGCGGAAGGTCCTCGCGTACATAGGGGAGCATTACAGTGAAAAAATTTCCCTGCAGAAGATCGCCGGAGAATTTCAGATGAGCGAGAGCTATGTGAGCAATCTGATCAAGCGGAACACGGGGAAAAGCTACAACACGCATATTTTGGAAGCGCGCATCCGTAAGGCGCAGGAAATGCTGCGGCATACCAACAAATCTATAGAGGAGATCGCCCTCCGGGTAGGGTACAGCGATTATTTTTACTTTACAAAGGTCTATAAAAAGGCCACGGGGGTCACCCCGGCGGTATACAGGAAAAATCTGTAAGCCGGGCCGTTATACGCAAAAAGACGAGGCTCCGCCGGAAAGGCGGGGCCTTTCTTTGCGCCAAAAGGGCCGCCTGCCTGAAAGGCCGCGCGAAGCAGCTACGCCCGTATAGTTCAAAAGAGGCCCACAAAGGGTCTCTTCGCGCCATGCCGGTTGCAGAACTTTATAGACCTTCTAAAACAGCGGGGAGGGAATAGGGACGGAGAAATACGAAATTGCTGTAGGGGTGGCGGTGTGCCCTGTCTGTTTACATAAAAGAGCGTTCGAAAGGGCGGCACTCATAAGACAGTATTAGAAATGTTTTTGGGAAGCGGCGTAGCTTGTGGGCTATGCCGTTTCTCCGTTTTGCAGGTCATTCAGTAAAGACGCGGGGAGTATTCCCACAAGGTCATAGGAAATGTCAATCTGCTGTTCCCTATGCCCCTTTGATTTATCCGGCGCGTGAACGTACACCGCCTTTACCATGTCGTTTAAGACAGAGGGTGTCAATTTGTCCAAGTCAAGATATTTCTGTACTTTGCTGATGAACCTGTCAATGTTCTCTGCTTGTTCTTCCTGTTCGTTAATTTCTTCATTCAATCGCAACAGTTTTTTCCGCAGTTCTTCCTGCTCCTGTTCGTAATCGTCGGAGAGCATTTGAAATCTGTTGTCAGATAATTTCCCGTTGGCGTTGTCCTCGTAAATACGCTTGAATAATCGGTCAAGTTCTTCTATCCGCCGTTCCGCCTGCGTCAGTTGCCGCCGCTTCGCCGCCAGTTCCTTTTTTGCTTCGGCTTTCTGCTTTGCGCCCATAGCTTTTCGGAATTGTTCTTCATGGTTAGCGACACAGGCAATCGTCAATCTCATGTGAGCGAGTACGCCCTGTTCCAAGACAACGGCGCGGATAAAATGAGTAGAGCAAACCTCTTTTCCTTTGAGCCTTGAAGTAGAGCAGACAAAATGGTCTTGCCTTGCTTCAAAATTTTTGCTTGTGCAGTAATACAGCTTTTCGCCACAATCGGCACAACGCACAATGCCGGAAAACATATTCGTCTTTCCTGTTCTCGTCGGGCGGCGTTTGTTCTTCCGTAATTCCTGCACCCGTTTCCATGTGTCAGCGTCAATAATCGCTTCATGGGTATTCTCAAACACAAGCCATTTTTCCTCTGGATTGTAACAGGTTTTCTTGCTCTTGTAGGACTGTTTATAGGTCTTGAAGTTTACCGTATGCCCTTGATATTCTGGACGCTCCAAAATACCTGCTACTGTCTTGTTATCCCAATCATAAAGATTGTCCGGCGATGTGTTCCTCGTTGCCCTGCCTGTCTGCTGAAAATGGATTGTCGGCGTTATGACTTTATCCTCTTTCAGAATACGGGCAATCTGCGATGGTCCATAACCGTCCAGACAAAGGGCAAATATCCGCTTAACTACTTCGGCGGCTTCTCCGTCCACAATCCACCGTTTCTTGTTGTCTGGGTCTTTCATGTAACCATAGGGCGGATTGGTGCAGAGGTATTCTCCTGCTTCTCCTTTTGACTTCATCACAGCGCGGATTTTCTTGCTTGTATCTTTTGCGTACCACTCGTTGATGATATTCAAAAAGGGGGTAAAGTCGCTGTCCTGCTGGTTTGCGCTGTCTATGCCGTTATTGATAGCGATAAACCGCACGCCCTTTTCCACAAACAGAACTTCGGTGTAAAATCCCACTTTCAGATAGTCGCGCCCAAGCCGCGACATATCTTTGACAATCAGCGTCGCCACTTCTCCGTTTTCAATCCGTTCCAGAAGTTCGCTCCAACTCGGACGGTTGAAGTTCGTTCCAGAATATCCGTCGTCCACGAAAAACGCAGTATTTGAGAAATGATTTTCTTTTGCGTATTTACTTAAAATTGCCTTTTGATTAACAATGCTGTTGCTGTCGCCCTGTAATTCGTCGTCGCGTGATAAGCGGCAATAGAGGGCGGTAATTTTGTCAGACTGCCTTAACATAGTTTCTGCTCCTTTCATCGGCGGGCAGTCTACCAATACAGGATTGCTTACCCCTATTTTATCGGCTCCGGCATTTTTAATCAACATCTTTTTTGCCCTTTTCCTGCTCCATAAGGCGTAAAATCTTGTGGGGCAGGCTCCTTTCCCCGTCATAACTGCCTGTAAAGCGATACAGCGTCCTGCCAGATTTTATCGTTACTTCATGCGTTGGCAATTCTTGAAACAGCGGATTTTCCACTACAATATGCCCGTCCTTGATTTTTCGTTTCCGTTCCATTCCTTTCCCGTCCTTTCTTTGATTTGTAATGTGATAAGTTTCGTAGCAAGCATAGGAAAAGAGTACCCTTTTCCGAAAATGCCCTGCATTTTGCTTGTTGGGAAGTTTCCCAAACCCTCTGATTTTCCTCTCACTACCTACAACACCGGACAGAGCGATTTTGCCGAAGTTTTGAGGAAAATTTTTCAAAAATTTTTTCTTATCTCTTAATACGGAAAAGTTTCTGAAATGCCAAATAAATAACCGTTTAGAGAAAAATTATTTGAGCGTCATAACTTAAAACCCTCTCAAACTTGACACTGTAAAGTTTAAGCCTTATAATATAGACAGTGTAAAGATTGGAGGAATTAGAATGGCAAAGCAACGACAGACTTATCATCACAAGGACTTGCGAAATGCTTTGATTGAAACAGGCATTCAGATTGTAAGTACAGAGGGAATAAATGCTTTTTCTTTGAGAAAGGTAGCTGCGGCGTGTGGTGTCAGCCATGCTGCTCCTTATAGTCATTTTCAAAATAAAGAAGAACTGCTTGAAGCAATGCAATTATTTATCACAGATAGATTTTCTAAACAATTAGAAAGTACCGTTCAAAAGAATAATAATGTCGCAGAAATATTGAAAGACATGGGGATAGCCTATGTATCTTTCTTTGTAGAGAGCCCTGCTTATTTTCAATTTTTATATTCTCAATCCAATATAAAAATTGACTTATCATTATCAATACCAGACGACCAAAACTATAAACCTTATATTATCTATAAAAATATTGTAAGTAAATTATTAGAGCAAGCGCACTATTCAGAAGAAAAGCAAAATGATATTATCATAACCATTTGGGCTTTTATACATGGCGTTACTTCATTAGCCACCATGAATAATGTAAATTATGATAATGATTGGAGAGAGAAGGTCATTGATTTTATGGACGTTTTTCAACTTTCCTTTTTAGATAATACGGGAGAAAAAATATGATAGGGATTTATTTTAGCGGAACAGGAAATACAAAATATTGTTTAGAAAAGTTTGTTGCTCTATATGATAGGAACATTGAAATAACCCCTTTAGAAGATACAGGTACAATGGAAAAAGTTACATATCATAAAGACATTATTTTTGCTTATCCAATCTATTACAGTAACTTGCCTAAAATTGTACGGGATTTTATCTGCGAAAATTCTGATATATGGAAAGGAAAACGTGTTTTCATTATTGCAACAATGGGACTGTTTAGCGGCGACGGTGCGGGTGTAGCTGCAAGATTGTTCAAACGATACGGCGCACAGGTATGGGGTGGACTTCATTTGAAAATGCCGGATTGCATTTGTGATGTAAAAGCCTTAAAGCGTACTCCGGCTCAAAATAAGCAAATTGTTATACAAGCAGAAGAACGCATAAAATCAGCGGTGTCCAATTTGAAAAATGGTACTCCAACTAAAGACGGTTTGGGATTTTTATGCCATATTGCAGGGCTTTTGGGACAGCGGCTTTGGTTTTACCATAAAACACAAGAATATTCAGACAAAATACAGATAGATACCGACGCTTGTATAAAGTGCGGGAAATGTGCATTGGTGTGTCCTATGAATAATTTGTCATTATCAGAAGATAAGATTATAGCAGACGGACGGTGTACGTTATGCTATCGGTGTGTAAATCAATGTAGCAAGAAAGCAATTACCATTTTGGGTAAACAAGTGATTTTTCAGCACACTGTATCTGATTTTCATTAAAGGTAGTTTGATTAGAAATGAGGTGGTGTATTGCAACAAGAAAAATGGATTTTATGTCCTGTATGCAATAATAAAACCCGATTAAGAATACGGGAAGATACAGAAATAAAGAATTTCCCACTATACTGTCCGAAGTGTAAGCAGGAAAATCTTATCAATGTAAAAAATTTGAATATTTCAGTTATCACAGAGCCAGACGCATTGACGCAGAGCCGATAATCACAAGAAAATCTTATGATTATTGGCTCTTTCTGTTTTGTGATAGGAAAACAAACCGCCATTTCCTGTATATAAAATGGAATAGCGGCAAATACACAATTATTTTTTATAGACATGGCGGTGTCGGGAGATATTGCCATGTTTCTTTTTCACAGTTTTAATTCTATTCCATTGTTAAAAAAAGCCTATTCCATGCAACGGGATTTTGCGGTTATGAAGATGAATACACAAATCATCATAATTACTTAAATAACTCATATTACCAAACGCCTATGCGGTTTTATGCCTGCATGGGCGTTTGTTGTAATAGCCCCCTACTGGGAAGAAAGGGGGTGAGTTATGATGAAGTATTCTGAACAATTCATGGAGCATATCGAATATGCCTTTGCCGCGTTCTGTAAAATTGTTCTCCGCAATGCGGCAATCAGCGCGTACCGCGATTTTGGACGGAAACAGAAGCATGAAGTGTCGCTTGACTATCTGATGTCGGAAACGTCTTTTGAACCGTTTGCAACCGACAACTATTTTGGGCAGTATGTTTATGAGAAGCCGACTGTTTTTGTCGTGCAAGGGAAAGAAGTCGTCGTTACAAGTAAACGATTAGCCGACGCATTAGATAATCTGTCAGAACAAAGGCGCACTGTTCTGCTGATGAATTTTTTCCTCGGTTACAGCGAAAGAAAAATCGGGAATGAGTATGGAAGAAGCAGAAGTACAGTCAACTACTGGAAACTGGCGGCATTAAAGCAGTTAAGAAAAGAACTGGAGGAAACTGAACATGAGGAATAAGAAACTGATACCCTTTAAAACCATTGAGAAAGCTGTTGCCGGCGAGCCGGAAGCCATAGACGCGGTACTGCGGCATTACACAGCGCGGATTAAATATCTGTCTAGCTATCGCGGACATATTAACGACGATATTCAAGACCGTCTGAAAGCACAGCTTATCAAAGCTATCCTGCAATTCCGTTTTGACAGGTAGTAGCAAAGCCAGAAAAAGCCGTCAAGGATAAATTGCACGCTTGCGCGTCCTTGACGGCTTTCCCTGTCTTTGCTGTCGGGCAGCCAAGAGAGCGCAATCGGATAAACCGCTTACGCTCTCTATCCAGTATGGAATGTTATGCGATAAAGAGTGCTTCTCGCTTGATTTAAACGGCATTACAGCGGAGATAAGGGCAGGAGTAAGGGTTTTATATTCCCACCCTTAAAAATAAGGTTCTACTGCGTAACATAACAAACGATATTTTTATATTGCCGTTTCTGTTCCATTCCTTTCCATTCCGGCGGCTCTGCCGCTTTGCCTTGCCCCAAAGGAGAGGGATTAGGGAAAGGATAGGAAGGGAATGGATATTTAATTAAATCCGTATTTGGTATTTCTTTAGTTATTTATATCTTTATTTAATTGCGTTGGATTTTCCAACGTAGGTTTTTCCAATGTTGGATAATCCAATGTAGGCTTTTCCAACATAGGAAAATCCAAGATAGGCGGTCTATGCTCCCTCGGATAATTACCACAGATTTGTTACGCAGTAGAAAGGCGTTTTTGAGAAAAAAGGTATAAAACCCTTGCCACGCGGAAAAAGCACCCGCAAAGCCGCTTATATCAAGGCTTTTTCAACCCCCTATTGCGTAACAAGGAGCATGAAAAAAGCGGGCAAGAAACACTTCATTTCTTACTCGCTCTTTTCTGCACCCTGTATGGCAGCTACCCTATTTCAATTTATTGGTTGATACTGTTTTATGAGTAGCTACCAAAGCCGGTTCCTTTTTTGGAATCGCTGTGCTACAATAATAAAAAGAAGCGGATGAAGGAGGCGGGCGACATGCCGGCTGGAATTTTGGCGTTTCTTACCGTGGGAGGCACAGGTTTGCTGTTGGCTTTGGCGGGCTGTATCCTTTTCTGCCGGGAAAAACGGAAAAAACTGAACTGTACGGCGGAAACCGTGGGAAAAGTGGCGCGGTACAGCTTTGTCAATGAATTTCCCGCCCCTGTTGTGGAATTCATGGCGGAGGGGAAGCTGTATGCCAAAAAGAAACGGTACAGAGGCGTTATAACGGTGGCGAGGACAGGCCTTTTGGCAGCGGGAGAAAGGAAGAGCGGCGTGTATATCGACAGCGGCGATATCGTGCACATCCGCCGGGGGGCCTATATAAACCTGCGGGCAGAGGCGGAAAGGCTGTATCCACTGGGAGCGCCGCTCCCTGTATGGTATAATCCGAAAAAGCCAAAACAGGCTTATGTGGAGAGGATCCCTGAAAAATCGCCTGTGGAGGTGGTCGTATTTTTGTGGACAGGCGTAGGCCTGCTTCTTTTGGGGATTCTGCTGGGATTTCTCATAGGATGAAGATACCGGCATATGCGGCTATGACACAGCTGCTGCAGGGAGACCGCCGCGTGAGAGAATCAGGGTATAGGGCCGGATACGCTATGGCCCCGGAAAGACCAGGGGTTCGAGCTCACCGGTTTCCAGAGGCGGCGAAGGACTTTGCCGGAAGATCAAAATAGATTTGGAGGGTTTTGTTCAGATGAGGATCAGAGGATATGAAGAAGGAGATTTGGAGGCTCTGCGGCAAATCTGGAACCAGGTGGTAGAGGACGGCGCAGCTTTTCCGCAGGAAGCCCCCCTTTCGCCGGAGACGGCGGCGGAATTTTTCGCGGACCAGTCCTATGTGGGCGTGGCGGACAGAAACGGCGAGGTGATCGGCCTTTATATCCTGCATCCGAACAATGTGGGACGGTGCGGGCATATTGCGAATTCCTCCTATGCGGTGCGCCGGGATGTGCGAGGCGGTCATGTGGGAGAGGCGCTTGTGAAGGATTCCCTTTCCAAAGCGGCGGCCCTTTCCTTCCGTATTCTTCAGTTCAATGCGGTGGTGGCCTCCAATGTACGGGCGGTCCGTCTATATGAGAAGCTGGGGTTTGTCCATTTGGGAAGGATCCCAAACGGCTTTAGACTGAAGGACGGAACCTATGAGGATATCCTGCCCTTTTATATCGAGCTTTCAAAAGATGCAGGGGAATAGGAAAAAGGAGGCTGTGCGGCTGGAGCCCGCGCGGCCTCCTTTTTTAACCTCCCTTTTACGGCGAAGCTGTAGAGCTCTGCTCCGCTTCTGCGGCTGTGCTTCGAGGAGAACAGGCAAACGCCCGTTTCCGGTATTCCGACGGGGTGCAGCCGATCAGCTCCCGGAAGCGCCTGGAATAGTAGCTGAAATCGTTGAATCCGCAGGATAGGGCCGCCCGGCTGATGGGGGCGTCCTCATTTTTCAGGATTTGACAGCTCTTTTGGATCCGCACCTGCTGGATATAGGCGAAAGGCGTCATACGCATCGCCTCTGAGAAACTCCTGCAGAAATGGCTTTCACTCATATGGGCGCACCTGGCCAGGGCGGAGAGGGTCAGCTTGGAGGCGTATTCCCTGTCTATGAAATCAATGGCCCGGCGGATTTCGTCGAAGCGCTCGCTCTTCAGCGCAGAGGCATTTCCGATGCTTTGCCCGTGCTCGCAGAGGATGCTCCACAGCCGGAAAAGATGGGATTTCAGCTTCAGTTCCGCGCATGGGACGCTTTGCCTGCGCAGCTGATACATGTTTTCCGCTATTTCCAAGGCTTCCGCTTGCCAGGGGATTTCTTTTTTGTATAGGACAGGCAGCTTCAGGGAACGATGTATCACCGGCGCCACATATTTGTCAATGACAATATCATTCACATAAGAACCAAAAATCTGAGGGGAAAATACGATGGCGTAAAAAAAAGCAGGATCGGAAGAAAGAGGAGTTCCCAGATGGATACATCTGGAATTCACAAAGGCGCCGTCTCCCGGGCAAAGGGTGTAGGGAGCACCGTCAATCAGCAGCGTTCCGCTTCCTTCCGCCAGCACAAAAAATTCAAATTCCTCATGGATGTGAGGATATAGCCGGAATCCTTCAGGGCAGTGCGTTTGGTGAAAACCGATGGGAAATTCCGTTTTCCCATGCTCAATAGTTTCATAAACAAATTCCATGGAAATCCTCACTTTCTATTTTAGGTAGGCAGAAAAGGCAGTTTAGCAAAATATTCTTATTGAATCTCAGAATACTCATAGAAAAAAGGGAAATCTGCAAATACAATTATAATTAAGTATACTATACCGCCGCATGTGCAGAAAGGCAAGGTGATTCTGAAATGAGTTTTCAAATCGTAAACGGCGAGCTCCGTTTTGTGCGGGCCGGGGAGATCGTGCGCATCTCCGCCTGCGGGGAAAACTGCATCCGTTTCCAGGCATCCCCTTCGGGCAAGCTTCTGGAACAGGATTGGACGCTGCTCCCCGGCAAGGCGGAAGCCAAAGCCTGGGAGGAGGAGAATCGGGCTGTGCTGGAGACCGGCTCCATGCGCGCCGAGCTTTACCGGAACGGCAAAACGATCTATTACCGGGATGGCAAAAAGATCCTGGAGGAAAAGAGCGAGCTTACCTTTGACGCGGGCTTCCGCAATTACAGGAACAAGGCGAGCGACCTTTGGAGCGCCCGTGTCACCTTTGAGGCCAATGAGGAAGAGCATTTCTACGGCCTGGGCCACGAGGCCAACGACTGCTTTGATATGAAGGGCTGCACGGTGGATCTGCGCCACCTGAACGCCAAGTGCGCTATCCCCTTCGTGTATTCCTCTCTGGGCTACGGCTTTTTATGGAACCAGCCTTCCACGGGCCGCTGCGAATTGGCCAGGAACCGCACCCGCTGGACAAGCGACAGCACCCGGCAGGTGGATTATGTGGTCATGGGCGGCGCTCCCAAGGAAGTGGCCGGGCTTCTGGCCGATCTGACCGGCCACGCCCCCCAGATGCCGGAGTGGGCCACGGGCTTCTGGCAGTGCAAGCTGCGCTATGAAACCCAGGATCAGCTTCTGGAGGTGGCCCGGAAGTATAAGGAACTGGGGATTCCCCTATCCGTGATCGTGATCGACTATTTCCACTGGACGGAACAGGGCGATTACAAATTCGATCCCAAATACTGGCCTGCTCCCAAGGAAATGACGAAGGAGCTCCACGACATGGGCATAAAGCTCATGGTTTCCATGTGGCCCACCATCAACGAGCACAGCGAAAACTACCGCCATATGCTGGAAAACAACATGCTCATCCGGACGGTAAGCGGCTCTAACCGGGTATTTGATTTTTACGGTCCTCAGGCGGAGATCGACCCCACCAACCCGGAAACCAGGGAGTATGTGTGGAAGCGGCTCAAGGAAAATTACATAGACAACGGCGTGGACTGTCTCTGGTTCGACGAAGCGGAGCCGGA